>JAFGPU010000377.1 GCA_016936035.1 Acidimicrobiales bacterium | reverse complement strand
GGCGTGCGCACGCCGTCGCGGTCGCCGAGGTAGATGTTGTCGCCCATCCCGATCTCGTCGCCGTAGTACATGATCGGGCTGCCGGGCATCGAGAAGAGCATGGCGTGGAACAGCTCGGCCTTGCCCTCGTCATTGTCGAGCAGGGGGAACAGTCGGCGCCGGATGCCCAGGTTGAGCTTCATGCGGGGGTCGTGCGCGTACTCGCTGTACATGTAGTCGCGCTCTTCGTCCGACACCATCTCGAGGGTCAGCTCGTCGTGGTTGCGCAGGAAGATGCCCCACTGGGCGCCGTCGGGGATCTCGGGGGTCTGGGCCAGGATCTCGGTGATGGGGTGCCGCTGCTCCTTGCGCACCGCCATGAACATGCGGGGCATGAGCGGGAAGTGGAAGCACATGTGGCACTCGTCGCCGTTGCCGAAGTAGTCGACCACGTCGGACGGCCACTGGTTGGCCTCGGCCAGCAGCACCCGGCCGGGGAACTCGGCGTCGACCGTCTTGCGCACCCGGCGCAGGTACTCGTGCGTCTCGGGCAGGTTCTCGCCGTTGGTGCCGTCGCGCTCGAACAGGTACGGGACGGCGTCCAGCCGGAACCCGTCGAGCCCCAGGCCGAGCCAGAACCGCACGACGTCGAGCATCGCCTCGGCGACGTCGGGGTTGTCGTAGTTGAGGTCGGGCTGGTGGTGGAAGAACCGGTGCCAGTAGAACTGCTCGCGCTGGGCGTCCCAGGTCCAGTTCGACGGCTCGGTGTCGACGAAGATGACGCGGGCCTCGCTCCACCGCTCGGGGTCGTCGCCCCACACGAACCAGTCGGCGCGGGGGTTGGTGCGGTCCTGGCGCGACTCCTGGAACCACGGGTGCTGGTCGGAGGTGTGGTTCATCACCATGTCGGAGATGACGCGGATGCCCCGGCGGTGCGCCTCGTCGAGGAACACCGCCACGTCTTCGACCTTGCCCGACTCGGGCAGGACCGTGAGGAACTCGCTGATGTCGTAGCCGCCGTCGCGCAGGGGCGACTGGAAGAACGGCAGCAACCAGAGGCAGTCGATGCCCAACCACTCGAGGTAGTCGAGCTTGTTGGTCAGTCCGACGAAGTCGCCGAAGCCGTCGCCGTCGGAGTCGGCGAAGCCTCGTACGGCGACCTCGTAGAAGACGGCGCGCTGGTACCAGCGATGATCGGTCGGGTCGATCGGCGTGGGCATCACCCAAAGGCTTTCACACGCCGCGCCCGGCTCGGGACAGCAGACGGCACGGTTGCGACCGTGCGCAGGCGCCGTCGATCGGCCGCCACCACGGAGCGTGGGGCAGCGAGCGCCGAGACGGCGGGGTGAGAGGTGGAGAGGTGAGGTCTACGCGAGCAGCACGAGAGCGAGCAGCACGAGCACCACGACCGCGACCACCGCGGCGATGACCATGGTGCGGTTCACCGCCGGCTCGACGGCGGGCTCGGTGGGCTCGTCCACGTAGGCCCGGAACATCGCCGTGTCCGCGCCCGGATCGTCACGATCGTCCGAAGGCATGCGGCGCATGCTAGGCGGACGGCCCGCCTCCGTGTGGCCTACTCCCGCCTGCGGGCCCGGGCGACGGTGGCGTCGGGCCGCTCGACCCGGGGCGCCAGCGCCGCCGACTCGACGACGAGGTGGTCGATCTCGCCGATGAAGGCGAACGGCGCCGTGTAGTCGTCGCACACCGGGAAGCCGGCGTCCCGGCCGATCAGCAGGCCGGTGCCTCCGATCTGCCAGCGGAACGGCAGGTCCTCGGGCAGGGTCGTCGCCGCCACCTCGGCGCCGTCGACGAGCAGCGTCACCGGGCCACCGCCGGTCCGCGTCCGCGCGTAGGTGAGGGTGAGCGTGTGCCCACCGGCGTCGAGCCCCACCGGCGCCGCCACCCGGTGCAGCGTCCCGAACAGGCTGAACGCCGCCACAGGCCGTCCGTCGAGCAGGTACCACGCCCAGCCGTTGCTCCAGTCGCCGAGCGCGCAGACGATGCCCTGGGCGGCGCCGTCGGGCACGTCGACGACGGCGGTCAGCGTGAAGCCGCCACCGAGGGGCGGCAGGAAATCCTCGGCGATGCCGCCGCCGCCCGGGTGGTACACGGTGCGGTGCGCCGGGGCGTGGGGACGGGGCTGCATGGCGACAGCCCGTCCGATCAGGCTGTCGTCGAGGGGCAGCACCTGGTTGCGCCCGGCCTCGTGCCACCACAGGCGCTCCATCTGGGCGACCCGGTCGGGGTGCCGGTCGGCCAGGTCGTGCGCCTCGGCGAAGTCGTCGTCGAGGTGGAACAGCGACCAGCGGTCCGTGGCGAAGTCGTGGCTGCCCGGCACCCTGTCCCGCTCGACGCTGATCTGGGCGCCGATGTGGTCGGTGGTGGCCTTCCACCCGTCGTGCACGATGGCGCGCGACCCGATGATCTCGAAGTACTGGGTGGTGCGGGGGCTGGGGGCGCCGGCGTCGCCGAAGGTGGCCCGCAGGCTGGCGCCGTCGAGCGCCTGCTGGTCGATGCCGTCGACCGTCGCCGGGGCCTCGACGCCGGCGAGGTCGAGCACGGTGGGCAGCAGGTCGACCGCGTGGCAGAACTGGTCGCGCACCTCGCCCGCGGCGTCGGCGGCGATGCCGGCCGGCCAGTGGACGATCAGCGGCGTGCGCACGCCGCCCAGCCAGGCGTAGCGCTTCCACAGGCGGAACGGCGAGTTGCCGGCCCACGCCCAGCCCCAGGGGTAGTGGTTGTAGGCGCGGTGACCGCCGAGGTCGCCGGCGCGGGCGATGGTGTCGGCCAGGTCGTCGAGCCGGTCGTGGGTGAAGCGGTGCTCGTTGAGCGAGCCGTGGGGCCCGCCCTCGGCGCTGGCGCCGTTGTCGCTGATGAGCAGGACCAGCGTGTCGTCGAGGCGACCGGTGTCACGCAGGAAGTCGAGCACCCGGCCGATCTGGGCGTCGGTGTGGGTGAGGAACCCGGCGTACACCTCCATCATGCGGGCGTACAGCCGGCGCTCGTCCGCCGGCAGGTCCGCCCAGTCGGGCACCCACGACGGCCGCGCCGTCAGCGTCGTGCCGGGCGGGACGACGCCGAGGTCGACCTGGCGGGCGAAGGTGCGCTCGCGCCACGCCTCCCACCCGTCGTCGAACCGGCCCCGGTAGGCGTCGATGTAGCTCTCCGGCGCCTGGTGGGGGGCGTGCACGGCGCCGGTGGCGAAGTAGCAGAACCACGGCTTGCCCGGCGTGGCCTGCTGCTGGTCCTGGATGAGGCGGATGGCGCGGTCGGCCAGGTCCTCGGTGAGGTGGTAGCCGTCGTCGGGGCCGCGGGGCGGGTCGACGAACCCGTTGTCGCTGACCAGGTCGGGCGTCCACTGGTTGGTGTCGCCGTTGAGGAACCCGTAGTAGCGCTCGAAGCCGAGTCCGAGCGGCCAGTGGTCGAACGGGCCCGACGCGCTCTGCTCCCACCGGGGCGCCAGGTGCCACTTGCCGACGGCGAACGTGCTGTAGCCGGCGTCGCGCAAGAGGCGGGGCATGCCCGCCGCCGAGCGGGGGATGCTGCCGTCGTAGCCGGGGAACCCGATGGGCAGGTCGGCGACGAAGCCCATGCCCACCTTGTGCTGGTTGCGTCCCGTGAGCAGGCACGCCCGCGTCGGCGAGCACATGGCGGTCACGTGGAAGCTGCGGTAGCGCAGCCCGCCCGCCGCCAGCGCGTCCGCGGCGGGGGTGGCGATGTCGCTGCCGTAGCAGCCCAGCTGGGCGTAGCCCAGGTCGTCGAGCACGATCACCAGGACGTTGGGCGCGCCCGCCGGTGGGCGGGCGACCGGGGCGAACGCCGGCGTCGACTCGCCGATGGTCTGGCCGATCACGGCCCGGGCTGCGGTCGCTGCGTCCACGGATCCTCCCCGCACGTCGAACGCGTGTGACGCTAGCTGTCTGACGGGGTGTCAGCTCTCGGGTCGGGCGACGGCCGCCGCCGCCGGCATGGCGGCGACGTCGTGCTCACCCCGCGGTCGCCTCGTGGAGAGCACCCGCCAGCTCGGCGAGCTCGCCCCGCTCGGTCTCGGAGAGCCCCTCGTACGCGTGGGCGATCGCCCGGTCGGTGGCGTCCTCGGCGGACTGCCACACGGCCTGCAGCTCGTCGGAGGTGTCGGCGAGCTCGGGCCAGCCGAGGATGGGCGCCATGTGCGGCTGCCTCATGGACACGGCCTGGAGCGGGCTGAGGCCCGAGGCGACCACGCACGCCGCGTGCAGCCCCTGGCGAAGCTCGCGCAGGCCGTTCATCCGGTGCACGGCGGCCGCCTTGGGGCTGCTCGGCACCTCGAGGGTCTGCCAGGCCGCGAAGATCGGAGCGCACGCCGGCCGGGCGCCGGCGGCGACCTTCCCGACGAGCTCGCCGAGGCGGGCGGCGTCGAGGTCGTCGGGCACGTGGGCCTCGGCCCACGTCGCCGCGCAGGCGGCGAACTCGACCGCCGCCGCTCTCGGTGCCATGACCGAACGCCCGAGCTCCCACTGGGTGCGCACGTGGTCGGGCGCGAAGAACGTGAACGCGGCGGTCACCACCCCGGCGTCGACGTCGCCCAGGACGCCGCCGCGCCCGGTCACGTAGAAGTCGAGCCCCTGGAACCCCAGCTGCGCGCCGTGCTTGTAGGTGTCGCCGTCCATCATGAAGTGGCTGCAGACGGTGCTGACGGCGGGCGCGGTGGCCCGGGCGGCGGCGAGTACGTCCATGCGTGGTCCCCCAGGATCGAGGCGGTGGTCGATGACGTGGTCTTTCTAGCGCCTCGGGCTGCGATCGCCCCAGGTGAGGGGGGCCGTCACGGGCCGAAGGCGATGATGTGGGCCACCTGGCCCTGCGTCGGGTCGAGGCGGACGTAGGGGCGGTTGCCGTCCCACATGTAGGTGTCGCCGGTCAGCTCGTCGGTGGCCTCGAACGGGCCCTGCCACGGCAGGCCGACGGCGCCGAGGTCGAGGTCGAGCACCGTCTCCTGCGGGCCGTGGGGGTCGAGGTTGACCACGACGAGCACCAGGTCGCCGTCGTCGACGTGGCCCTTGGTCCACACCAGGAAGCGGTCGTTGGACGTGCCGTGGAACCGGATGTTGCGCAGCCACCGGAACGCCGGGTGGCGACGGCGGATGCCGTTCACGGTGGCGATGAAGGGCGCCATCGAGTCGGGTCGCCCCCAGTCGCGGGGCCGCAGCTCGTACTTCTCGGAGTGGAGGTACTCCTCGTTGGCGTCGCTGGCCGGCTGGTTCTCGAACAGCTCGTAGCCGCTGTACACGCCGTAGCTGGGCACCAGCGTGGCGGCCAGCACGTAGCGCATGAGGAACGCCGCCGGCGGGCCGTGGCGGAGCGGCCCCGACAGGATGTCGGGCGTGTTGGGCCAGAAGTTGGGCCGCATGTAGGCAGCGGTGGGGCCGTAGGCCAGCTCCTCGACGTAGGCCCGCAGCTCCCACGGCTCGGTGCGCCAGGTGAAGTACGTGTAGCTCTGGGTGAAGCCCACCTCGGCCAGCTTGGCCATGACCTTGGGACGCGTGAACGCCTCGGACAGGAAGATGACGTCGGGGTGGTCGCGGCGGATGCGCTCGATGACCCAGGCCCAGAACGCCATCGGCTTGGTGTGCGGGTTGTCGACCCGGAAGACGCGCACACCCTGGTCGATCCAGTAGCGCAACACGTCGCGACAGGCCTTCCACAGCGCCACCCGGTCGGCGTCGCGCTCGGGCCAGAAGTTGATGGGGTAGATGTCCTGGTACTTCTTCGGCGGGTTCTCGGCGAAGCGGATGGTCCCGTCGGGCCGCTGCCAGAACCACTCCGGGTGCTCGCTGACCCAGGGATGGTCGGGCGAGCACTGCAGGGCGTAGTCGAGCGCCACCTCCATGCCCAGGTCGGTCGCCTCGGCGCAGAAGGCGCGGAAGTCGTCGAGGGTGCCCAGCTCGGGCGCGATGGCGGTGTGACCGCCGTCGGCGGACCCGATCGCCCACGGGCTGCCGGGATCGTCGGGGCCCGAATCGAGGGTGTTGTTCGGCCCCTTGCGATCGGTGACGCCGATGGGGTGGATCGGCGGCAGGTACACGATGTCGAAACCCATCTCCGCGACGGCGGGCAGCCGCTTGGTCGCCCCCGCGAACCCGCCCTCGCTGCGGGGGAACAGCTCGTACCAGGCGCCGAACCCCGCGAGGGGGCGGTCGACCCACAGCGGGCGGGCAACCTCGGTGACGTCGACGTCGGGGACCCCGGCCACCAGCTCGGCGACCCGGTCGTCGAGCCCGGCGTTCAGGCGCACCTGCAGCGTGCACGACTGGCGGCGGAGGCCCGCAACCGCCTCGAGCACCCGGGTGCGGGCCCGGGCCCCGACGCTGCGGGCGAGCGACTCGAGGATGCGCGCGCCCTCCTCCAGCTCGATCTCGACGTCGTCGCCGGCCGCCGCCTTGATCTCGAT
>JAFGPU010000376.1 GCA_016936035.1 Acidimicrobiales bacterium | reverse complement strand
GGTCGACACCGTGCTCGCGGGCCAGATCCATCCCCTCACGGCTCGCGACGCGACGGCCGTCCCCGGGGCGCGGTCCGATCGATCGATGACGACGCAGAGGTGAGGTGCGACATGAACAGGTGGGGATTCATCTACACGCTCGGCGACCCCGATGCGCCACGCCAGACGGCAACCGTCGGATCGGACGCCTGCCAGCTCGTGTGCGTGGGCGTTCCCCGGGTCGAGGACGGCCCCGATGCCGCACGCGACCTCATCGCGCAGGGCGTGGAGCTGATCGAGCTGTGCGGCGCCTTCGCCGGCCCCGGGCTGGCCGCCGTCGTCGCCGAGGTCGACGGCAAGGTGCCGGTGGGTGCGGTCTTCTACGGCGGCGAGGCCGCCACCGGGCTCTCCCGGCTGTTCGGCTGAGCCCCGCCGGTTGACTACCGGCTCCGGCGGTCGCTCGGCGGCGCAGCGGGTGCGGCGTCGGCCGTCTCCAGTACGCCGATCTCGAGGCTGCGGAGACGCTCCGGCTCGGCGACGACGTCGATCTCGGTGATCCTGCCGTCGGCGTAGGTGAAGACCAGCGCCAGGGACAGGCGCCCGCGGGGCGCCCCGATGAGCCCGACCGTGCCGTCGACCAGCGCCAACCGGGCGAACCGGGCCCGGCGGGCGGAGGCCATCGCGCTCTCGGCCACCGACGTGGCGCCGCGCAGCGTGAGCGGCTCGGGGGTGGGGATGACCATCCGGTCGGCTCGCAGCACGACGTCGGGGTCGAGGAGGGCGAGCAGCGCGTCGAAGTCCTGGCCGTGCACGGCGGCCAGGTACGCGTTCGCGACCTCGCGCTGGCGGGCCAGGTCGGCGTCGGGCGCCGGGACGCCCCTGACGCGGCGCCGGGCCCGGCTGGCCAGCTGGCGGGTCGCTGCGGGCGAGCGCTCGAGCAGCGGAGCGATCTCGTCGAAGGGCACGCTGAACGTGTCGTGCAGCACGAACGCCAGCCGTTCCGCCGGCGTCAGCGTGTCCAGCACCACGAGCATCGCGAGGCCGACCGATTCCGCCAGCATCGCCTCGTCCTCCGGTCTGCCCCCGTCGGTGTCCGCGACGAGCTCGTCCACGTCGCCGTCGAGGGCCTCCTCGCGCCGCCTCCCGCGGGCGCGCAGGATGTCCAGGCACACGCGACCCACCACCGTGGTGAGCCAGCCCCCGAGGTTCTCGATGCTGGCAGCGTCGGCGCGCTCCAGGCGCAGCCAGGTCTCCTGCACGGCGTCGTCGGCCTCTCTCGCCGAGCCCAGCATGCGGTACGCGGCTGCCCGCAGCCGGGGCCTGTGCTCCTCGAACCGGTCGGCCAGCTCGTCGCGCTCGTTCACCGTGTCACATTCCTTCCTCGCCCGACGACATCCCAGTAGAGCGTCGAGAGCGCTCGCCGCAACCGGATGAGGAGCAAGAACCTATGTCCACCGCCTATGTCGTCGTCACCCTGCTGGCCGCTGCGCTGGCCGCGTTCTCGGGCGGCTCCGTGTTCGCCCGCGCCCCGTGGGTCGTGGAGCCGTTGGCCGAGTACGGCGTCCCCCGCTCGTGGTGGCCCTGGCTCGGTGCAGCCAAGGCCGCCGGGGCGGCCGGTCTGCTGGTCGGCCTGTGGGTGCCGGCCATCGGCGTCATGGCCGGCATCGGCCTGGTGCTGTACTTCCTCGGGGCCGTCGTCACGGTGGCCCGGGCGCGCTGGTACTCGCACATCCCGTTCCCGCTGCTGTACCTGGCGCCGGTCGTCGGATCGCTGGCGTTGATGTCGGCCGCCTGAGCAGGATCAGCCACCCGGAGCGCCGCGCCGCCGCACCCAGAGTGATGTTGGTTACTCTGCGTGAATCGATGGTCACGCAGGACCCTCGTCGCGTCGTCACGGTGCGGCGGCCGCGGCGCTCGTGCTGGTCGCGGTCGCGCCGTTCGTCGTGGCGATCGCGACACGGGCGGGCCGCGACTACGTGCCCGTCGGCGACATCGCCGTCATGGACCTGCGAGTCCGCGACGTGTGGAGCTCGGACGTGCCGCTGGTGGGCGCCTACAGCCGGTTCGGGTGGAACCACCCCGGTCCGGCCGGGTTCTACCTGCTTGCGCCGGTGTCGACCGTGTCGGGTCAGCCGGCGTGGGCGACGCTGGTCGGTCACGCGCTGCTGCAGGCGACCGTCGTGGCCGCGATCGGATGGGTCGCGTGGCGCACCGGCGGCCTGGCGCGACTGCTCGCGGTGCTGGCGCTCGTGGGGCTGGCCTTCGGCGCGATGGGTCCGTCGATGGTGCTCGACGCCTGGAACCCCAACGTCGCCTACCCGATGTTCGTGCTGTTCGTGCTCCTGGCCTGGGTGCTGTCCTACGACACGCCCCGTGCGCTGCCGGCCGTCGCGGTCGTCGGCACGGTTCTCGTGCAGTCGCACCTGGGGTATCTCCCGCTCGTCGCCGCAGCGACCGCGCTGGCGGTCGTCCTCTGCGTGCGGGACGGCCACCGGTGGACCGCGTGCCGGCGGCCCGCGGCGTGGACGCTCGTGGCGCTCGTCGTCCTGTGGACGCCACCGCTGGTGCACGAGCTCGTGCACCCGTCGAACGTCCGGCGGCTGGTGCGGGCGCAGGTCGACCCCGCCGAGCCGGTCCTCGGCCTGTCCCGGGCGGCCGGCGTCTTCGCCGAGGAGTTCCGCGTCCCGCCCCCCTGGCTCGGCGGCGAGCACCGGCTCGACGAGTTCGCGAACACCGTCGTCCCCCGGTCGGCGTGGTGGCTCGTCATCCCGGTGGTCCTGCTGATCGTCGCCACCTTGGCCACCCGTCGTCGGCGCGCACGTGGCTCGGCCGAGCTGCTGGCGCTGACGACGACCCTGGCGGTGGTGGGCCTGGTGTCGATCGCGCGGGTCGTCGGGCCCGCCGAGCGCTACGTCTTCTACTGGCGGGTCCCGCTCGCGCTGCTGGTCGTGTTCGTGACCGGGTGGACGCTCTGGCTCGCCGCGCACCTCGACGAGCATCCCCAGGCCCGGCGCATCGCCGGCGGGGCGCTGGCCGCGGTGGTCGTCGTCGCGTCGGCGACGCTGTCGGTGCGCATCGCCCAGGTCGACGACGTCAGCGACGCCGAACCGCTCGCCCAGGAGGCGCTCGCTGCCGCCGAGGCGTCGCTCGACGACGATCGCCGGGTGCTCGTCCGCGCTGCCGGGGTCGGCTTCCTCGGCATCGAGCGGACGATCGTCAACGAGCTCGAGCGCGACGGGGCGGACGTGGTGGTCGACGACGACCTCGGCTACCTGTTCGGCTACTCGCGCACCGCGACCCCAGACGACGTCGACGAGGTCTGGTACGTGCTGGAGGGCGGCGAGTACCTGAGCGTCCTGTCCGCCGCCCCCGGCGCGCGCGTGTTGTGGGTGAGCTCGCCGCTGTCGACGGCCGAGGAGCAGGACCTGCAGGCTCGCCAACGCGAGCTGTGGAGCTTCCTCCAGCGCGCCGGCCGCGAGGAGCTGTTCAACCAACTGGAGTCACCGGTCGTCGGCATCGCGCTCGCCGACCTTCCCGGTATCGACCGCGCGGTGCTCGACCGGGTGGCAGACCTCAACACGCGCGTCCGCGACGCGGCGCCCTGTCGCTGCGCCATCGTCGCGTTCGACCCCGAGGACGCGTCGACGGCCGCCGCGGGGCTTCCCAACGTCGACGGCTGACGGGGCTGCCGGCGGTGTCACCGGGCG
>JAFGPU010000375.1 GCA_016936035.1 Acidimicrobiales bacterium | reverse complement strand
GGCACGGCCGGCGCCCTCGCCCACCTGCGATCGTGGATCGACGGGCGGGGGGTCCTCGTGCTCAACAGCGACACGTGGGCACCGGGCGACCTGCGTCCGGCCGCCGAGGGCTGGGACCGCCGGCGCGTGCGCCTGCTCGTCGCCGGTGACGACCGCCTGCGCCCGACCAGCCTGCTGGCCGGCGCGTTCATGCCCTGGTCGGAGGTGGTCCGGCTCGAACCCGTGCCGTCGGGGCTGTGGGAGGCGTCGTGGCGTGCGGCGCTCGACGACGGCCGCGTCGACCTGGTGCGCTGGGACGGCGTCTGCCTCGACTGCGGCACGCCGGCTCGCTACCTGCGTGCCAACCTGACCGCCAGCGAGGGCGCGTCGGTGATCGGTGACGGTGCTGTGGTCGAGGGCACCGTCGAGCGGACGGTGCTCTGGCCCGGGGCACGGGTGCACCGGAGCGAGGCGCTGGTCGACGCTGTGCGCACCGGCGGCGACGTCACCGTGCTGGTGCGGTGACGGTGGCCGTGCAGCACGGAGCGGTCAGCCCGGGGCGCGGCCTCGCAGCTCGACCCGGGCGGCGAGCTGGCCGCAGGCCGCGTCGATGTCGGTGCCGCGGTTGCGCCGGATCGTGGCGTTGACCCCCAGGTCGGCGAGCCAGTGGCGGAAGCGGTCGACCCCGTCGCGAGGCGTGCCCCGGGTGGGGTAGCCCGGCGTGGGGTTGAGGGGGATGAGGTTGACGTGCGCGGGGAGCGGCAGCGTCCGGGCCAGCTCGGCCAGCTCGCGGGCGTCGCTGGGGCGGTCGTTGGTGCCGTCGATGAGCGCCCACTCGAACGACAGCCGCCGGCCCTTGGCCCGCAGGTAGTCCGCACAGGCGGCCATCAGGACCGACAGGGGGTAGCGCTTGTTGATCGGCACCAGCTCGTTGCGCAGGTCGTCGTTGGCGGCGTGCAGCGACACCGCCAGGTTGACCGGTAGGTCCTCGGTCGCCAGCCGGCGGATGCCGGGCACCAGACCGACCGTCGAGATCGTCAGGTGGCGGGCCGAGATGCCGAGGTCGGTGTGCAGGCGCTGCACGGCCGCCCACACGCGGTCGTAGTTCGCCATCGGCTCGCCCATGCCCATGAAGACCACGTTGCCGAGGCGGCGGCCGTCATCGCGGGCCCGCTGCGCCGCGCGCACGACCTGCTCGACGATCTCACCGGTGCTCAGCTGCCGCTCGAAGCCGGCCTGGCCCGTCGCGCAGAACCCGCACCCCATGGCGCATCCCGCCTGGCTCGACACGCAGACGGTGGTGCGGTCGCGGTAGTGCATCAGCACGGTTTCGACCCGTGCGCCGTCCGCGAGGGAGAACAGCCACTTGACCGTGTCGCCGCGGCGGTCGGCCGCCTCGGCGACCGGCGCCAGGGCGGTGGGCAGCTCGTTGTCGAGCCGGGCGCGCAGCGCCTTCGGCAGGGTGGTCAGCCCGCCAGGTTCGGCGAGCTGGCGGTAGAGGCCGTCCCACACCTGGTCGACGCGGTAGCGCGGCTCGCCGTCCAGCACGCCGGCGAGCGCGTCGCGGTCGAGGTCGTAGCGGGTGGGCACGGCCGACCAGGGTAGGGGCGGCGGGGGGCGATGGGTACGGTTGGGCCGTGACCGCCCACCGCCCCACGGCCCACCCCGAGCACCACCATCGCGACGTCCAGGGAGGCACGGCCCGGGCCGCGGTGTTCGGGGTCAGCGACGGCCTGGTGAGCAACATGGGCCTGATCCTCGGGGTGGCGGGGGCCGACCCTGCGCCCTCCGTCGTCCGGCTGGCCGGGCTGGCGGGCCTGGTGGCCGGCGCCATCTCGATGGCGGCCGGCGAGTACAACTCGATGAAGGTCCAGTCCGAGCTGCTCGAGCGGGAGCTGGCGATGGAGCAGCGCGAGCTGCACCACCGGCCCGAGCACGAGACGGCCGAGCTGGCCACCATCTACGAGCAGCGGGGCATCGACGCCGACCACGCCCGCGACCTGGCCGAGGCGATGATGCGCGACCCCGAGGTCGCGCTCGAGACCCACGCCCGCGAGGAGCTCGGCATCGATCCGGCCCAGCTGGGCTCGCCCATCGGCGCCGGCGTGTTCTCGTTCCTGGCGTTCTCCGTCGGCGCCCTGGTGCCGCTCCTCCCGTGGTTCTTCTCGTCCGGCGCGGGTGCGATCGTCGCGTCGCTGGTGCTGGGTGTCGTCGCCGCCACGGTGGTGGGCGTGCTCATCGCCCGGTCCACCGACCGCCCGCTGTCGTGGGCCATCACGCGTCAGATCCTGTTCACGCTCGTGCCGGCGGCCATCACGTTCGCCATCGGCAGCGCGCTGGGGGTCAGCACCGCGTAGCGTCGCGGCGGTCAGCCCGGGGGGACGTCGCCGACGAACGCCCGGTCGAGGTGGTCGAGCTCGAAGCCCATGTCGAGGTAGAGCCGCGTCGCGGGCGCGTTGTCGGCGTCGACGTACAGCATCCCCACCTCGAGGCCATGGCGATGCAGGTGGTCGAGCCCGGCGAGCACCAGCTGCCGTCCGAGGCCCCGGCTGTGCAGGTCGGGATCGACGGCGATCACGTAGATCTCGCCCAGCGGCGGGTCGTGGTCGGTGTGCACCTTGGTCCAGCAGAAACCCGCCAGGCGGCCGTCGACCTCGTGCAGCAGGAAGCCGGCGGGGTCGAACCACGGCTCCGCCTCGCGGCTGCGCACGTCGTCCAGGGTCCACCCGCCCTGCTCGGGGTGCCAGTGGAAGGCGCGGTTGTTCACGTCCAGCCAGGCGTGCTCGTCCCGGCCGACGACGAACGGGCGGGTCTCGATGGTCACGTCCTCCGCCACCGGCAGCGGCCGGCGGAGCTGCCACAGGTCGCGCCCGGGACGCAGCCCCACCGCCGCAGCGATGTGCTCGTGGTCGTCCGTCGGCCGGGTGATCCACAGGTGCACGTGCCCGCCGCCCTCGGACCGGACGATGTCGACGGCCGCGGCGAGCACCTGCTCGGCGGCGGCCAGGGCGTCGGCGGTGCGCTCGGTGTCGTGGTCGTAGACCAGCTCGAGCTCCCAGCGCCGGTCGCCCCGGATCAGCTGCGAGTAGGCGAGGGGACGGCGGTCGCCGTCCCACGCGACCAGTCCGGCCACGTCCTGCCCGCCCCCGAACGCGGCGTCGTGGAAGCGGTGGTCGGTGATGAGCTCCTTGCCGACGGCCGCCTCGGCCGAGCGGATGAGCTCGCCGACCGCGGCGACGTCCTCGGGGGTGGTCTGGCGCGTGATCTCGAACCGGGGCACGCCCCGCAGGCTACGGAGACGAGACCGGCGCCAGGCCGTGCGACTCGCCGCCGAGCGAGCCGACGACCGCCGTCGTCCGCTCCCACGCCTGCTCGAGGCGGTTGCGCGGCACCGGTGCGGGCGCCCCGTCGGCGAGCGCCGTGCCGACGTCGACGACGCGGATCGGCGGGCCCGGCTTGGCCACCAGCAACGGTGCGTACCCGGCCTGCGTCGCCCGCCAGCCCGTGCGGCCCTCGGTGAAGGTGAACCGCACCAGCAGGCCCTCCTCGTTGGCCACGCCGCTGGTGCCGTGGTGGGCCACGAGGTTGCCCATGCCGTACACCACCCACTCGCCCGCGACCTGCTCGAGGGGCTGGACGACGTGGGCGTGGTGCCCGAGCAGCAGGTCGATGTCGGGCGAGCGGATGAGCGCCGGGCCGAGGGCCCGCTGCTGGGCGTTCGGCTCGGCCTGGTACTCGTCGCCCCAGTGCAGCGCGACGACCACGACGTCGGCGCCGGCGGCCCGGGCGCGGGCGGCGTCGTCGAGGATGCGGGCCTCGTCGATCGGGTTGGCGCGCCACGCCTGTCCGTCCGGTGCGGGGATGCCGTTGAACCCGTAGGTGTACGACAGCAGCGCGACCTGCGCGTCTCCGGCCGGCACCATCGTCACCGTGCCCGCCTCGCCGGGGTGGCGCGCCGAGCCGGCGTGCCGGATGCCGTGGGCGTCGAGGGCGTCGAGGGTGCGGTCCACCCCGTCGGCGCCCCTGTCGAAGGTGTGGTTGGAGGCGGTCGAGCAGGCGTCGTACCCGGTGTCGGCGAGAGCGGGGACGATGTCCGGCGGCACGGAGAACGAGGGGTAGCTCGCGTACGGCCCGGCGGGGTCCGCCACCGGGGTCTCGAGGTGGCAGATCGCCACATCCGCGCCCGCCACCAGCGGCTGGATGCCCGCCAGCAACGGGCGGAAGTCGAAGCCGTCCGCCCCGGCGGCGCGCGCGTCCGCCTCGGCCTGCTCCCACAGCGGCGTGTGCAGCAGCACGTCGCCCGTCGCCACGAGCGTGAACGACCGGGGCGGGGGCCGTGTCGCCGGTGGCCTGGCCGCGTCGGCGGGTGGGTCCTCGGGGGGCGCGGTCGCCGCGACCTCGGCCAGCGCGGGGAACGAGGGGTCCGGCTCGCGCGCGGCGCCGGGGGCGACGGCCACGGCGAGGAGCGCACCGGCTGCGGCGACGGCGACGGCCCACCGGGGCACGGCATCACCCGTGGCATCACGTCCGGTGGTGGCCATGCCACCTGGTGTAACACGCCGATGCGGCGGCGTGCAGCGACCCTCGGGGCGGCCGGTAGTGTCCGCCGAATGGCGACCGGTCGTCCCCGCAGCCCCAAGGGGCGAGCCCGCGTCGTCGCGGCCCGCCTCGCCGACGAGTACCCGGGCACGGCCACGGAGCTCTGCGCGCTCCACCACACCAACGCGTACGAGCTCCTGACGGCCACGATCCTGTCGGCGCAGACGACCGACGAGCGGGTCAACATGGTCACCCCGGCGCTGTTCGCCAGGTACCCCACACCGGAGGACCTGGCGGCCGCCGACCCCGCCGACGTCGAGGAGCTCGTCCGCACCACCGGGTTCTTCCGGAACAAGGCCCGCAGCATCATGGGCATGGCTGCGGCGCTGACCGAGCGCTTCGGCGGCCAGGTGCCGCACAAGATGTCCGATCTGGTCACCATCCCTGGCGTCGGCCGCAAGACGGCGAACGTCGTGCGCAGCGTGGCGCTCGGCGAGCCCGGGCTGCCGGTCGACACCCACGTGCTGCGGTTGTCGGCCCGGCTGGGACTCACCACTCAGACCGACCCCGTGAAGGTCGAGCTCGAGCTCAACCCCATGGTGCCGGCGCGCGAGCGGGGAGCGCTGAGCCTGCGGCTCATCCTGCACGGCCGGGCTGTGTGCAAGGCCCGCAAGCCACGGTGCGACGCCTGCGTGCTGGCCGACATCTGCCCCTCCGCCTTCACGTTCTGACGCTGCGTGGTGCCGTAAACAGACCGTGAACCAACCGCAACAAGTTCCGCCCTGAGTGGGCGACCGCTCACACGTTCGAGGCGATAATGTGTGTCACGCAACCAGGTTCCCGCCACCTGGTTCCAGAGCGACGTCGGGATCCGCCGCCTGACGTCGCCGCGACGGCGCCCTTCGGGGCGCCGTCGTCGTCTCTCGGCACAGATGGGCACCGCGGCGGAGCCGCGGCGGCTCACCGCATCGAGCGCAGCACCCGTTCGAGCTTGCGGGACGCCGTCCGCAGCGACCTCTCGACCTCGTAGAGCCCCTCCGCCACGTCGTCGCGCGGCGACCCGTGCAGGCGGTCGGCGGTCGCGGTCAGCCTGGTCGTCAGGTCGTCGAGGGTGGTGGCCAGCGCCGACATCTCGGCTCGATCGCTCTCCATGGCCACGGTTCTACCGCCTACCCGCCGCCGAGCGTCGCCCGGGGCGGGCCCGATACCGGATGGGGCGCGGTCGCGGCCCAGGTAGCGTGGTCTGTCGTGCTCCGCCGACTCGACCTGCGCGGGACGGGCACCGACGACCTGCGTCGCCGGTTGCCCCGCCCCGCGGCGCAGACCGAACCACCCATCGACGAGGTGCGTGCCGTGCTGGCCGATGTGCGCGAGCACGGCGACGCCGCGCTGCGCCGGTTCGCCGAGCGGTTCGACGGCGTGACGCTCGACGACCTGCGCGTGCCCCCGGACGCAGTGGCCGCCGCGCTGGACGAGATCCCGGCGCGCCTGCGTGACGCGCTCGAGGCCGCGCACGACAACATCGCCGCCTATCACGCCGCCCAGGCGGGCGGCGAGGTCGTGCACCACAACGGCGCCATCGAGATCCGCGACCTGGTCCGTCCCGTCGACCGGGCGGGCTGCTACGTGCCCAACGCCCTCGCGCCGCTGGTGTCGACCGCGCTCATGACCCTCGTGCCCGCCAAGGTGGCGGGCGTGCCCGAGGTCGTGCTGGTGAGCCCGGCGCGCCCGGACGGCAGGGTGCCCGCGGGCATCCTGGCGGCCGCCGCGCTGGCGGGCGCCGACGAGGTGTACCGCATCGGGGGTCCGGCGGCCATCGGCGCCCTGGCGTACGGCACCGAGTCGATCCGCGCCGTCGACGTCATCGTCGGCCCCGGCTCGGCCCGGGTCGCCCAGGCCAAGCGCGAGGTCGCCGGGCAGGGCCTGGTGGGCGTGCCCTCGTCGTTCGCCGGCCCCTCCGAGGTCGTGGTCGTCGCCGACGCCTCCACGCCGCCCGAGCTCGCCGCCATCGACGTCATCCTCCAGGCCGAGCACGGCCCGGACGGCCTCGCGTGGCTGGTCACCTGGGACGAGCGCGTGGCCGACGCCGTCACCGACACGGTGGCGCGCCTCGTGCCCGCGTCGCCCCGGCGCGAGCACCTCGAGGCCACCCTCGGCGAGGGCGGATACGCCGTGGTCTGCGACGACCCCGCCCAGGCCCTGGCCGTGTCCAACGCCATCGCCCCCGAGCACCTCGAGCTCCTGGTCGACGACGCGGCGTCGTTGCTGCCGCTGGTCCGCCACGCCGGCGCGGTCTTCTGCGGGCCGCTGGCGCCCGCGTCGATCGGCGACTACCTGGCCGGCCCCAACCACGTGCTGCCGACCTACGGTTCGGCCCGGTTCTCCGGGGCGCTGCGGGTCGACGACTTCCGCAAGCACGTCCACGTCGTCACCGTCGACGACAAGGGACTGGCGCAGGTCGCACCGCACGTCATCGCACTGGCCGAGTACGAGGGGCTCCCCGCCCACGCCGACTCGATCCGGCTGCGGCAGGGGTCTGCATGACGGCCGCCACCCCGCCCACGGGCGGCACCCGGGCGCGGCCCGAACCGCGTGCCGACCTGGCGCTGATGGCGGGCTACCACTCGCCCCAGCTCGACGTCCGGACGCGCCTCAACACCAACGAGGCCCCCGGCCCGCCGCCGTCGGCGTTCGTCGACCGGCTCGCCGACGTGGTCGCCGAGGTCGCGTGGCACCGCTACCCGGACCGGTCGTACCGGGCGTTGCGCACCGCCATCGCCGATCAGCACGGCGTGGCGCCCGACCAGGTCTTCGCGGCCAACGGGTCCAACGAGGTGCTCCAGACGGTGTGCCTCACCTACGGCGGACCGGGTCGGACGGCCGCCGTGTTCGAGCCCACCTACGCGCTCCACAGCCACATCGCGCGCATCACCGGCACCGGCGTGGCGGTGGGCGAGCGCGCCGGCGACTTCTCGCTCGACCTCACCGAGGTCCGGCGGGTGCTCGACGAGGTGAGCCCGGCGATCACGTTCCTGTGCTCCCCCAACAACCCGACGGGCATGGTCGAGCCCGAGGCCGTGGTGCGCGCAGTGGCCGACGAGGCGCCGGGCCTCGTCGTGGTCGACGAGGCCTACGGCCAGTTCGCGCCGTGGTCGGCGCTCGAGCTGGTCGACGGCGACCGGCCCCTCGTCGTGACTCGCACCTTCTCGAAGACGTGGTCGATGGCGGCCGCCCGCCTCGGTTACCTCGTCGGGCCGGCGTGGTTGGTGGCCGAGCTGGACAAGGTGGTGCTGCCCTACCACCTCGACGCCGTCAAGCAGGCGGCCGGCACCGTGGCGCTCGAGTTCGTCGACGACATGCGGGCCCGGGTGGCGCACATCGTCGAGGAGCGGGGCCGGGTCACCGCCGCGCTCGCCGACCTGCCGGTCGACGTCTGGCCCTCGGGTGCCAACTTCGTGCTCTTCCGGCCCCGGGAGCGCGCCGGCGACCAGGTGTGGAAGGACCTGGTCGACCGGTCCGTGCTGGTGCGGAACTGCGCGTCGTGGCCTCGCCTCGACGGCTGCCTGCGTGTCACGATCGGCACGCAGGAGGACGACGACACCTTCCTGTCCGCCCTCCGCGAGGTCCTGACATGAGCCGATCCGCCACCCGACAGCGCACCACCCGCGAGACCGCGGTGTCGGTCGCCATCGACCTGGACGGGCCCGAGGGCAAGGTGCGCGCCACCACCGGCCTCCCGTTCTTCGACCACATGCTCGACCAGCTCGGCCG
>JAFGPU010000374.1 GCA_016936035.1 Acidimicrobiales bacterium | reverse complement strand
GCGGCGGGGACGGCCCGGTCCGCGAACGTCGAGCCGTCCAGGGCCACGACGACGGTGTCGTAGTCGGCCACCGGGACGGCGCCCGTGGTGGCGCCGGCATCGGCGTCGGGGGTCGGTTGCTGCTCAGTGTCCACGGGCACCCCTCCACAGCGGCACGTCCGGCCATGCTACGGATCTGAGACGGCGGGGGGGCGATGCGCGATGATGGGCGGCATCATGTGAAGGAGTTCACGAGCACCCGGAGGCCGCTGCCATGACGGACGACGCACACCCGGCCGGCTCGCCCGGCCGTCCCGCGGGGGCGACGGCGTGAGCGAACGCAAGCCGCCCGGGGTCAGCTGGGAGACCTGGGTCGAACGGCAGATCCGCGAGGGCATCGAGCGCGGCGAGATGGACGGGCTGCCCGGCACCGGCAAGCCCATCGCCGACCTCGACCGGCCTCGCGACGAGATGTGGTGGGTGCGGGCCAAGCTGCGCCGCGAAGAGGCCCAGTACCTGCCACCCACCCTCGCCGTGCGCAAGGAGCTCGACGACACGATGGAGCGCATCGCCGCGGCCACCACCGAAGCCGAGGTGCGCCGCCTGGCGACCGACATCAACGCCCGCATCCGCAAGGTCAACGCCACCGCCACCGCCGGGCCACCCTCGTCGCTGATGCCCCTCGACATCGAGCGGGTGGTCGAGCGCTGGCGCGAACGCCGTCCCTGACGGGCCGTCTCAGGCGGGCCGGCGGGGCGCCAGCGCCGCGATCTCCAGATCGGGGCTGAGCGCGCCCACCTCGTCGACGAACGCCGCCAGGTTCACGTTGAACGAGAACCCCATCTCGTCGTCGAGGGGCCGGAAGAAGTCGTCATAGTGGCCGGGCACGACGACCGACGGTCGCAGGATGCGCACGATGTCGCCGACGTAGCCGGGTGACCAGGCGCGACCGGCGATGCCGGCCAGGAACACGTCGACGGGGCCGGTCGTCAGCTCGTCCTCGACGAACGCCGCGCTGCCCTGGTGGTAGATGGTGGTGTCCGCGACCGTGATGTGGATGCCGAACACCTGCCCACACCGGTACGCCGCACCGGACAGTCCGTCCACGTGGTCGCAGGTGAGCTCGCCGTCGGCGGGAACGGCCAGGCCCGCCAGCAGCTTGCTGTGGGCGCTCGGCACGAAGCGCAGGGTGAAGGGGCCGGCCTCGTAACGGCGGTGGGGCTCGACCGTCACCGCACGGCCGCTCATCCCGTGCAGACCGAGCAGGTGGGCGAGCGAGGACGAGCCGTAGGCGGGGCACCCGTGGCGTCCCACCACCGCAGGCACGTCGACGGCGTGGTCGAAGTGGGTGTGGCCCACGGCGACCGCCACGACGTCGGCGTCGGCGCCGAGCATGCGGTCGACCATCGTCGGGTCGGCCACCAGGGGCCGGCGGCGGGCGACGTCGCCCAGTGACGCCCGGGTGAAGTACGGGTCGACGACCAGGCTCGCGCCCTGGTAGCGCAGGTGGTAGCCGGCGGTGCCGAGCCACTCGATCTCCAGGCCCGCCGGCAACGGCAGCGGCCGCCTCGCGAGCTCGGCCTGCGCGTCGAGGTCGTGGCCGCGGGTGCGCCACCAGCGCCGCGCCTTGCCCACGCCGGCCAGCCGGTCGGGCCACTCGCGACCGGTGGCGCCGGCGCCGGGAGCGAGCGGCGGTGACGTCATCGCCCCTGCGAGTAGCTGGCGAGGAAGTTGCCCATGCGTTCGATGGCGTCCTTGAGGTCGTGCGCCCAGGGCAGCGTCACGATGCGCAGGTGGTCGTGGTCGGGCCAGTTGAACCCGGTGCCCTGCACCACGAGGATGTGCTCCTGCACCAGCAGGTCGAGCACCAGCTGGGCGTCGTCGCGGATCTCGTGCACCTCGGGGTCGAGGCGAGGGAACACGTACAGCGCACCCTGCGGGACGACGCACGAGACGCCGGGGATCTTCTCGAGCATCTGCACCGCGACGTCGCGCTGCTCGCGCAGGCGGCCGCCGGGGAGCACGAGGTCGTCGATCGTCTGGTGGCCACCGAGCGCCACCTGGATGGCGTGCTGGCCCGGCACGTTCGGGCACAGCCGCGACGAGGCCAGCAGCTCGATGCCTTCGAGGAAGCCCTGCGCGTGCGCCCGCGGCCCGGTGATCGCCAGCCACCCGGCCCGGAAGCCTGCGACGCGGTACGTCTTCGACAGGCCGTTGTAGGTGAGGCACAGCAGGTCGGGGGCCAGGCTCGCCAGGGCGATGTGCTCGGCGTCGTCGTAGAGGACGCGGTCGTAGATCTCGTCGGCGAGCAGCAGCAGGTGGTGCTCGCGTGCGAGGTCGACGACCTGGGTCAGGACCTCGCGGGAGTACACCGCGCCGGTGGGGTTGTTGGGGTTGATCACCACCACGGCCTTGGTGCGGTCGGTGATCTTGGCCCCGAGGTCGGCGATGTCGGGGTTCCACCCGTCGGCCTCGTCGCACCGGTAGTGCACCGGGGTGCCGCCGGCCAGGCTGACCGCCGCCGTCCACAGCGGGTAGTCGGGCGCCGGGATCAACACCTCGTCGCCGTCGTCGAGCAGCGCCTGCATCGTCATGATGATGAGCTCGGACACGCCGTTGCCCAGGTAGACGTCGGTGACGTCGAGCGGGGGGAAGTCGGGCACCAGCTCGTAGCGCGACACGATGGCCCGCCGGGCCGGCAGGATGCCCCGCGACTCGCAGTAGCCGTGAGCGGAGGGCAGGCCGGCGTGGACGTCCTGGAGGATGGCCTCGGGGGCCTCGAACCCGAACGCCGCCGGGTTGCCGACGTTGAGCTTGAGCACGCGGTGGCCGTCGGCCTCGAGCCGTGCCGCGTAGGCGTTGGCGGGACCACGGATCTCGTAGACGACGTTCTGGAGCTTCGTCGCCTGGCGCAGCTCGCGGAGCGGTCGTCGGGAGGTGTCGGGCATCAGGGGAGCCTCGGGGGTCGCCGGGCACTCGGCTCCCCCACGCTACGGACTGCCCGACCCCTTGCGCACGTCGGCGTGCCTCAACGCTGCGCCGGGGGCAGGTGACCGAAGCGGTGCAGGGTGCGCGAGACGGCCTGCTCGCGCAGCATGGTGAGCAGCTCGCGGCGCCCGGTGGCGAGCACGGGCCCGGCCAGGACGGTCACGCCGTGGGCCGCCAGCTCGGACGGCAACGTGGCCCGCTCGTCGCCCACGACCCGCACCCGTCCGGTCACGCCGCCGGCGCGGACGCGGCCCACGAACTGCGCGCCGGTCTCGATGGCGTCGACGACACTGTCCACCCGGGGCGACCGGAGCGCGGGCGCCAGCGAAGGATCGACGCTCAGCCGCAGCTCGGTGCCGGTGAGCTCGGCCGCGAGGATGAGGCGCACCACCTCGACCGGCGTCCCGCCCGACCCGGCGCGCACCGTGACCCGGGGCGCCGGGAGGTGGCGGAGCACGTTCAGCTCGGCGGTCAGGCCGGCGCGGTCGATCTCGCGCCCCAGCTCGCCCTCCCAGGCGGCGGCGTCGGACCCGACCGCGGCCATGAGCCAGGAGCGCTCGTCGTCGGCGGTGACGAGCGGCGCCAGGTCGTCGAGCAGGCGGCGGACCCGGGCCGGTGGTTCGGCGCGCCGCGCCGGGAGGCCGGCGGGGGCCCAGGTGCCCAGCTGAGCGACGTAGTCGGGGCCGCCGGCCTTGGCCCCGGGCCCCACGACCGAGTCCTTCCATCCTCCGAAGGGCTGGCGCTGCACGATGGCGCCGGTGATGTGGCGGTTGACGTAGGCGTTCCCCACCTGCACGGTGGCGAGCCACCGGTCGATCTCGTCCTCGTCGAGCGAGTGCAGGCCCCCCGTCAGCCCGAAGGGAGTGCCGTTCTGCAGGTCGACGGCCTCGTCGAGGGTGGCCGCCCGCATGATGCCGAGCACGGGCCCGAAGCACTCGGTCTGGTGGAAGAACGACCCCGGCGCCACCCCGTCCTTGAGCCCGGGCGACCACAGACGCCCGGACTCGTCGAGCTGCCGGGGCTCGACCAGCCACGTCTCCCCCGGCTCCAGCGTGGTGAGCGCGCGGGCCAGCTTGCCGGTGGGCGGCTCGATCACCGGGCCCATGGTCGTGCCGAGCGACGACGGCCAGCCGACCCGCACCGACCGCACGGCGTCGACCAGCTGGCGGCGCAGCCGATCCGAGCGTCCCGCCGAGCCGACGAGGATGACCAGCGACGACGCCGAGCACTTCTGCCCGGCGTGACCGAAGGCGCTCCTGACCACGTCGGCCACGGCCAGGTCGTAGTCGGCCGCAGGGGTGACGACGGTGGCGTTCTTGCCCGATGTCTCGGCGTACACCCGGGGCCCGCCGGCATGGCCCGCCCGCCACGACGAGAACGTGCGGGCGGTGTCGATGCCCCCGGTGAGCAGGACCGTGCCCACGCCCGCGTGCGAGACGAGGGCCCGCCCGTTCTCGCCCTCGTCGGTGCGCACCACCTGCAGCACGTCGGGCGGCGCGCCGGCGTCGGCCAGCGCGGCCCGCACGGCGGCCACCGCCACCTCGGCGCAGCCCGGCACCGGAGGCGCTGGCTTGATGACGACGGCCGAGCCGGCGGCGAGCGCCGCCAGCACGCCCCCGATGGGGATCGCCACCGGGAAGTTCCACGGCGGGGTCACCAGCGTGACCGGGGTGGGCGTGAAGCGGGCGCCGTCGGTGGCCAGGTGCCCGGCGTCCGGGTCGAGCTCGAGCGACCGGTCGGCGTACCAGCGGGCGAAGTCGACGGCCTCGGAGACCTCGGGGTCGCTCTCGGCCACCGTCTTGCCGCCCTCGGCCGCCATGGCCGTCACCAGCTCGCCCCGCCGGGCCTCGAGCTCGTCCGCCGCCCGCCGCAGGACGGCCGCCCGCTCGGCCGGCGCTCGCGCCGCCCAGGCCGGCTGGGCATCCCGGGCGGCCGCGACGACGGCGTCGACGGCGGCCACCGACGACAGCACCGGGGACGCAGGTGGGGCCGCGGGGGTTGTCACCCGTTCGGCGGCCCACCGGCGCACCTCCGGCAGCGCCGGGTCGGAGTCGGTGGTGTTGGCGAACCGCTCGGGGGCCGGCGGGCGGGCCGAGGTGCGCCGGCGGGCCGTGCCGGTGGCCGTCAGCGCGGCGACCGACGCCCGGAACCGGGACGCCTGGTCGGAGGCGCCGTCGCCGGTGAACAGCGCGTGGAGGAAGTTCTGGGGCTGGGCGTTCTCCTCGAGCCGCCGCACGAGGTACGACACGGCGACGTCGAAGTCCTCGGGGGCGACCACCGGTGTGTACAGCAGAACGCTGCCCACGGCCGCCTTCACGGCTCGCGCCTGGGCCGGCGCCATGCCCTGCAGCATCTCGACGTCGAGCATCGGGCCCAGGCCCCGGTGCTCGGCGAGCAGGTGGGCGAGGGCGACGTCGTAGAGGTTGTGCGACGCGACGCCGAGCCGCAGCACGCCCCGCAGGTCTGGCCGCAGGGCCCGCTCGATCAGGCGCAGGTAGTTGGCGTCGACCTCCGGCTTGCTGCTGTAGGGGGCCGGCGACCAGCCGTGCAGCTCGGCCTCGACCCGCTCCATCGACAGGTTGGCTCCCTTGACCACCCGCACCTTGATGCCCGCGCCGCCGTCGGCGACCCGCCGGGTGGCGAAGGCGACCAGCCGGTCGAGGGCGGCCACCGAGTCGGGCAGGTAGGCCTGGAGCACGATGCCGGCCTCGAGGTCGCGCAGCTCCGGCTCGGCGAGCAGCGCCGTGAACGCCTCGATGGTGAGGTCGAGATCGCGGTACTCCTCCATGTCGAGGTTGACGAACGCGTGCGGCGTCCGGGCCGCTGCGGTGCGATAGATCGGCCGCAGCCGGTCGAGGACGCGGGCGACCGTGCCCTCGGTGTCCCAGGTCGAGATCTGCGACACCAGCGACGACACCTTGATGGAGACGTAGTCGACGTCGGCGCGCTCGAGCAGCGCCCGGGTGCGACCGGCCCGCCGGGCCGCCTCGTCCTCGCCGAGCACGGCCTCGCCCAGCAGGTTGATGTTCAGCCGGAAGCCGTCGTCGCGGGCGCGGGCGAGGTGCCGGGCGAGCGCCGGGTCGTGGGCGTCGACGACGAGGTGCCCCACCAGCTGGCGCAGCCGCCGGCGGGCCAGCGGCACGACGAGGCGGGGGGCGAGACGGGCGACCCGGGCGCCGGCGCGCAACAGCAGGCGATCCCCCCGCGACAGGAAGCCGGCGGCCGCTGCGGGCGAGAAGGTGGCCAGGGCCCGGGCGGCGACCTCGGGATCCTCGGGCCGGGCGACGCGGTCGACGAACCGCACGGCCAGGTCGAGGCCGTCCGCATCGCCGACCAGGGCGGCCAGCCGACCGCTGGCGGACCGCTCCGCGGCCGTCTCCCCCTGCGCGGTCTGCTCGAGCCACCGGTCGGCCAGCGCCACGGCGTCGTCGACGAGGGCCGCGACGTCGTCGGGCACGGATGCCGGGGCACGGGTGGTACCTGTGGCCATGCGCTGCTCCTTGGTGACGTCGCCATGATGCACCGCGTCACCGGCGGGTGGCGCGCAGGACCAGCTTCTTGGCCTCGTCCGCCCACAGCACCACGCTGGCGAGGCCGATGCAGGCCAGCCAGCTGCCGAGATCGAGCGGGGTGGTGTCGAACGCATCGTTGAGCACCGGCACGTGCACGACCGCCACCTGCAGCACGGCGGACAGCGCGATGGCGCCCCACAGGAGCGGGTTGGTGAACAGGTGGTGGAACGCGCTGGTGCGGTCGGACCGGGCGTTCAGGCAGTTGAACAGCTGGGCGAGCACGAGCGTCGTGAACGCCATGGTGCGACCCTCGACGATGTCGCCGCCGCCGCCGACGACGCCACCGGCGAGGCCGATGTCGAGCGCCAGCAGCGACACCGCGCCCATGACCAGCCCGACCCACAGGATGCCCCACCACATGTCGGCGTCGATGACCCGGTCGGTGAACCGGCGCGGCGGGCGGGCCATGACGTCGTCGGGGGG
>JAFGPU010000373.1 GCA_016936035.1 Acidimicrobiales bacterium | reverse complement strand
TGATCCCCGCCGCCCGGCACGGGGCGACGACGCCCACGCCCTCGACCCCTCGTGGCACCTGGAGACCCGAGCCGTCCGGGCCGGCCGGGAGTGGAGCCACGACTCGCTCGCCCCGGTGCTCTTCCCCTCGACCACCTACGAGGTGCCGACGGTCGCCGACCACCAACAGATGTCGGGCACCCCGCGGACGGCGCGCTACTACTCGCGGTTCGGCAGCCCGTCGGTGCAGGAGCTCGAGTCGGCAGTCGCCACCCTGGAGGGTGCCGAGGTCGCGCTGGCCTCGGCATCGGGGATGGCCGCGGTCACCGGCGTCGTGTTCGGGCTGTGCTCGAGCGGCGATCACGTGGTCGTGCAGCGCCAGCTGTTCTCGGTCACCTCCACGCTGTTCACGGCGCACCTGCCCCGCTTCGGCATCGACGTGACCTTCGTGGACGGCACCGACCCGCAGCAGTTCGCCGACGCGGTCCGGCCCGGTCGCACCCAGGTCGTCTTCCTGGAGACACCGGCCAACCCGGCGCTCACACTGGCCGACATCGAGGCCGTGGCGGCGATCCCGGGGCCGTTCACCGTGGTCGACTCGACCTTCGCCACGCCGGTGCTGCAGCAGCCGCTGGCGCTGGGCGCCGACCTGGTGCTGCACGCGGCGACCAAGGGGCTGGCCGGCCACAACGACGCGCTGCTCGGCGTGGTGGCGGGCAGCCGCGACCTGATCGACGCGATCTGGGGCTGGCACGTGGTGCAGGGTGGGCAGGCCTCGCCGTTCGACGCCTGGAACGCCCTGCGGGGCATCCGCACCCTGTCGGTGCGCGTGCACCAGCAGTGCGCCACCGCTCACGCACTCGCCGAGCACCTCGCCGCCCACCCGGCGGTGGCCTCGGTCAGCTACCCCGGTCTCGACTCGCATCCCCAACGCGACCTGGCCAAGCGGCAGATGACAGCCGGCGGCACCATGCTGGCCATCGAGCTCGCCGGAGGCGCCGAGGCGGCCACCCGGTTCTGCGAGTCGACCCGGTTGGCGCGCATCGCGCTGTCGCTGGGAGGTCCGGAGACGCTGGTGACCTACCCGGCCGCCACGGTCGCGCACCTGGTCAGGGCGGAGCGCCACGAGCTCGGCATCACCGACGGGCTGGTGCGCATCTCGGTGGGACTCGAGCACGTCGACGACCTCGTCGCCGACATGGACCAGGCGCTGGCTGTGACATGAATCCTGGTGAGCGCGTCGTCGATGCGTTCAGGCGTCGGACCCCGCCCAATGGAACCTCAGATCTCGACGGGATAGGTGGCGATCACCACGGCGGTGCCCACGAAGATCAGGGTCGCGAGCAGCAGCAGGAGCACCCCCAGCGAGGGCTCGCGGATCTTCGACGACAGCGCCGCGAACAGGATCGCGCTCGCGAAGAACACCGACGTGATCGTGTAGTTGTCGCCGCGCTGGTTGGCCTGCCGGGCGTCGGCGGCCCGCCTGTCGGCCTGCTCGGCGAGCTCGGCCGCCTCGTCGGCCGGCTCGAGCTCATAGGCGTCCATGGCGAACGGCGAGGCCGGGGCATCGGGCGACCCGAGCGGATCGGTCGCCATCCAGGCGTCGACCGCCACGCCCAGGCGCTCGGGGAAGCGCTCCCGGTAGAAGTCGGCGAGGTCGTCCTCACCGGCGGCGAGGGCGTCGGCGTAACCGGTGAACAGCCCGACGTCGATGGTCATCTGCCGGTTCGCCTCGTCGCTGGCGCGCACCGACTCGGTGCGCGCCGCGTTCGCGGCGCTGAAGTCGATCGACATGACGCCGCCCCACTTCGACGACTCGAACGCCGACCACGCCGTGAAGACCGCGGTCAGGGCGATGAGGATGATCGAGATCAGCTCGATCCGGTCGTGCACCGCGGTGACGGCGCGCTCACCGACCGACTCGCCGGCACTCGGCTCGCCGCCCGCCGCCATACCAGCGCCCGGGCCGTCGCTGACACCGGCGTCTGCCGGGTCGTGGGGCTGCCCACGATCATCGCCCATCGACCATCTCGCTCGTCGTCGTCCACTCGGGTGCGTCGCCGGCCCGTTCGGCTTACGCCCGCCTCCGCTGCTGGCGAGCGTCGCAACAGTCTGGCAGGCGACGGGCCCGCACCCGGGCACCCCGAGCGGCGCCCAGGCGCCGCGGGTCCGACCACGACTCGCCGGAGTGTTCGGGCGCACCACGCGGAACCGCGCTCAGCCAGACCCCACACCGGCTTTCATCCCCCGCGGCGGCCCCCGGCCATGGAAGCTCAGATCTCGCGGTAGCGGGCCTCGACGAGGCAGTAGATCGCGTAGGCGATCAGCCCGGCGGCAACCAGGCCGAGCAGGACGTTCCCGAACGGCTGCTCCGTCAGCTTGAGCAGGGCGCCGTCGATGCCGACCGCCTCGTCCGGGTCGTACTCGATGGCGGCCTTGCC
This sequence comes from Acidimicrobiales bacterium, assembly GCA_016936035.1. Lineage (GTDB taxonomy): Bacteria > Actinomycetota > Acidimicrobiia > Acidimicrobiales > VFJN01 > ZC4RG19. Next base: position 13,414 of record JAFGPU010000373.1, on the reverse strand, counting down.
GAGGAAGACGCCGACGATGGCGAAGACGACGCCGCGGGCGATGTGGCCGATCACCCCGCTGCGAAGCGCCCAGCGCTTCACGGCGCCGTGCATCTCGTGCTCCTTCAGCCGCTCGCGGAACGTGGACGTCCAGCCCACGTAGATGTTGTAGAGGCCGTCCGCCACGAAGCCGGCGGCGACCGCCAGCACGATCCAGCGCCCGGCGGGCCAGTCGAGCACCCGGGCGGTCTCCTGCTGCTCGTTGCCACCCGAGCTCGAGGCCGACTGGGTGAGCGAGATGGCTGCCGCTGCCGAGACCGCGTACACGGCGCCCACGCCGAACGACTTCGCCCGCTTGGCCAGGCCCGAGGTGTCGTCACCCTCGCGCTGCCGGTCGAAGAGAGCATCGGCGAACCGCCAGAGCGCGTAGCCGGCGAAGCCGACCGCGAGCGCGACGAGCGCAGCGGTGCCCCACGACGCACTCGCGAGCCGGGCGAGGACACCCTGACGGTCGGTGGCCTCGCCGCCCTGGCCGAGAGGGATCTGGATCGCGAGGATGCCGATGATGGCGTAGCTCACCGCCTTGGCCACGAGGCCGATGCGACCGGCGCCCTCGATCCAGTCGCTGTGTGCGGCGACGTGTCCGTGCCGCCGTGCTGCGATCGCCCCCATCTCGATCCGACCTCCTCGGCGCCGACCCCGCTGGCCGCGCCATGCTCCGTCCCGGTGCTCTCGGGTCACCGGGGTGTACCCGCAGGGGTGTGCCGGCAACCGACCTACGCTGACCGGCCGTGCCGGAGATGCTCGAGGTCGAGGTCTACCGCCGCCAGGCGGCACGGGTCGTGGGGCGCACCATCGCCGCGGTGGACGCGCCCGACGCCTGGTTCGTGAAGGCCTACGAGCCGGACGACGTGGTGGCAGCCGTCACCGGACGGCGGGTCGACGCCGCCCGCCGGCTGGGGAAGCTGTTGGTGCTCGATCTCGACGACGGCGATCTGCGGCTGGGCCTGCGCTTCGGGATGACGGGACGGCTGATCGTCGACGGTGGGGCGGAGATCGACCGGCTCGAGTACTCGAGCGGGCGCGACGAGCCGGCGTGGGACCGCTTCACGCTGCGGTTCACCGACGGCTCCGACCTGCGCCTGCGTGACCCGCGGCGGCTCGGCGGCGTGACCCTGGAACCCGACGAGGACCGGCTCGGCGTCGACGCCCTGGGGGCGACCCGGGCCGATGTCGCCGCCGCGTTGGGTACCAGCCGCGTTCCGCTCAAGGCGCGGCTCATGGACCAGGCCCACCTGGCCGGCATCGGCAACCTGCTGGCCGACGAGATCCTGTGGCGGGCGGGGCTCGACCCGGTGCGGCCGGCCGGGGCGCTCGACGACGGCGAGGTGACAGCCCTTCACCAGGCGATGCAGGAGACGCTGGCCGAGTTGATGGCACGGGGTGGCAGCCACACCGGTGACATGCGCCAGGCGGTCGAGCTCGACGGGCTGTGCCCCCGGGACGGGGCGGCGCTGGTGCGCCGGCGGGTCGGTGGGCGAACCACGTGGAGCTGTCCGGTGCACCAGCGCTGAGCACACCGTCATCTAGCGTGGCGCGTACACGCGCGCTTCACGCTGTGGGACGGGCCGTCCTACAGTCAGCACGGGCGCGACAGGTAGCATCAGGCCCGGCTGGGGGCCGACAAGGTGGAGTGGATGCTCGACGGCAGACGAACAGCGACGGGACTGGTCGCGACAGCGTGCACCCAGCCGCGCCGCGTGGCCGCGGTGGCGCTCGTCGCACTCGTCGCGTTGCTCGGCGCGGGGGCACAGGCCGGTGCTCAGGGTCTCGGCGACCCCCCGTTCCCACCCGACCCCCCGGAGACCACCACCACCACGGCGGCCCCGACCACCACGACGACCACGCGTCCGCCGCGCACGACGACGACGGCAGCACCGACGACGACTGCGCCACCGGTCGAGGACACGACCCCTGCGACGACGGCACCGCCGGTCGTCGAGGAGGAGCCCGACGAGGACGAGCAGGCCTCGACCGAGGCCGCCGAGGCCGTCGAGGCCGAACCGGCCAGCAGCCTGACGTTCACCACCGTGAACAACCTGCTGGTGCCCGGCAACGGACTCGAAGGTGTCCAGGCCACCACGACGACCACCGCCGCCCCCAGCTCGGGCGGCAACGCCGCCGCCGACGAGAGCCGCATGATCTGGATGATCATCGCCGCGCTCGCGGCCGTCGGCCTGCTCGTCGGGCTGCTCACCTGGCGCTACTGGCTGCTGACCCGGCCGTCGCTCGAGTTCGACGACGACGAGGACGCCGACGTCGATCCCGTGACGGGCGCACCGGCGCCGGCTGATCGGCGCGGCCGCCCCGTCACCCCGGGCGCCGTGGCGTCGCCGGCAGCCGCCGGGGTGCCCCCGGATCGCGGCCGCCGCCGGCGCGGCGGCGGTGACCCCTTCTGGGACGAGGCTGCGGAGTCCGGGGCGGGTGGCCCGACCCGTTCGTCTCCGACGGCGGCGATGCCCGGGGGCGCGCCGCCGGACGGTCGGCGCCGGCGCGCTGCCGGCGCCGGTCGGGGCGCCCCACCCCCCGGGCAGCGCCGACGCCAGCCCGGCGGTCGGCCCGGTGCCCCGGGTGCCGAGGGCGGCCGGGCTCGCCGTCCCCGTCCCGACACCGGGTGGGCCGATCCGCCACGGCCGGGCGCGCCGCCCGACCGCGGTCGCCGTCCCGGGCGGGGCCGTCCCGACGATCCTGACGCCGACATGTGGGGCGACCCGCGTCGTCGGTGACCGCGTCGTCGGTGCCCGCGCCGCGGTCCGGTACGGTGCAGCCCATGGCCGACTCGTTCGACGTCGACGCGATGATCCAGCGCTTCCGCGACCGGGCGCAGGCGGTGCGCAACCGTACGCTGCCGCCCGTCGCCGGCGAGGAGCGGCTGCAGTTCATCCGCCAGGCCGAGGTCGACTTCCAGGACTTCGCCATCATCGGCGACGCGGAGGCGACGATCGACGACGGCGTGCTGGTGCTGCGCGTCGACCTGCGCCCCGCCTCCGAGGCGACCGACGGCTGACGCTGGCTGCCGGCTGACGGGCGTACGTCCGTTCGTGCCGCGCCACCCGCCCGCCGGTAGCCTGAGGGCATGCCGCTCGCGTGGCAACCCTCCCTGCTCGACCCGTCGCTGCCGTCCGCCGACCCTGTGCTCGTCGGGGTCGAGCGCCGAGATCTCGGGTCAGGCGCCTGGTACGACGTGCTCCCCGGGTGGGTGAGCGGCGCCGACGAGCTCTTCGCGCAGCTCCTCGAGGCGGCGCCCTGGTCGTCCCACGAACGTCCGATGTACGACCGCACGGTCGTCGAACCCCGCCTGACCACGCGTGAGTGGGCCGATCCGCCCCCACCCCTGCCGGCCATGGCCGACGCCCTGACCCGCCGCTACGGGTGCGACCTGTCGACCACCTCGGCCAACCTCTACCGCGACGGTCGCGACAGCGTGGCCTGGCACGGCGACCGCGTGGGCCGGCGCCGATCGCAGACCGTCGTGGCCATCGTGTCGCTCGGCACCCCCCGGCGGTTCCTGCTGCGGCCGACCGGGGGCGGGCGGTCGGTCCGCCTCACGCCGGGCCACGGTGACCTGCTGGTGCTCGGGGGCACGTGCCAGCGCACCTGGCAGCACAGCGTGCCCAAGTGCGCCGGCGCGGGCCCTCGCATCAGTGTGATGTTCCGCGAGGCCTACTGACGCCCGGCGGTCGCCGGGTCAGTTCTGCAGCCGGTAGAAGCGGAAGACGTCGTTCTCGATCGGCAGCACCTCGATGCCGGCGAAGCCCGCCTCCCGCGCGTAGCCCGCGAGCGTCGAGGGGCGCATGACGGTCCCCGTGCCGGCCGCCGGCGGATGCGCCATGCCGTCGGGCAGGCAGCAGGTCAGCGAGTAGCCGTACATCAGGCGCTCGACCGGTTCGGCCGGCGCCGTGAAGCGGTCGCCGACCCGCTCGTCCATGACGACGACCGTGCCCGCGTCGCCGGCGAGGCGCCGCATCGTGGCGAGCACGCTGACCGGGTCGGACATGTCGTGCACGCACTCGAACGCGAAGACCACGTCGTAGGCACCGTGGTGGTCGTCGTCCAGGCTCGCGACGTCGACCGCGTGGAAGTGGACCCGGTCGGCGACGCCGTACTCGGCGGCCGCGGCCCGCGCCATGTCGATCGAGGGGCCGTCGACGTCGAAGCCGTCGATCGTCACCGTCGGGTGGGCGAGCGCCAGACCGATCGCGGACCAGCCGGCCCCGCAGCCGATGTCGGCCACCTGCGCGCCGCCGCGCAGGGCGTCGTCCACCTCGGCCACTGCGGTGAGGTCGTCGGCGAGCTGGCGGAGGAAGAACGGCCGGTTGGCCAGCGCCTGTGACTCGCGGCCGTCGTCGCCGTGCTCGGCCCAGCCCACGCCCGACCCGGTGCGGTACGCCTCGGCCAGGTCGTCGAGCTTGCGTCCCAGGCTGGCGACGATGCGGGCAAGCGGCAGCACGTGGGCGAGGCTGTCCGTGTCGACCAGGACCTCCGCCTGCTCGGGTGCCAGCACGAAGCGGCGCTCGCCCGCCGCGGCGTCGACGTCGTCGACCCCCAGCCAGCCGATGGCCGCCTGATGCTCGAGCCACTCGCGGGCGTACCGCTCGGCGGTTCCGGTGCGCTCCGCCAGCTCGGTCGAGGTGGTCGGGCCGTGGTCGGCGAGCGCCTGGTACCACCCGAGCCGATCACCGAGGTACGCGGCCTGCACCTCCTGGGCGCCGAGCACCGCGCCGAACAGCCGGTCGACGAAGGCGTCGACGCTGGCCTCGGTGGGTTGCGCCGGGGTCGGCGACGAGACGGCCGGGGTGGGTGAGATGGGCGATGTGGTTGTCATGATCTGCTCCTCAGCAGGTTGTGGTGGTTGTGTCGGTGTTCCGGCGATCACGCTCGCGGGCGAGCCCACAGGGTGAAGCGCAGGACGGGGAGGAAGCCGAGGCGCTCGGCGCCGGGGCGGCTGTCGTCGCTGAACACGCCCGTCATCCACACCTCGGGCGCAGCGTCGATGCGGTGGACCGCGTGGGCCCACCAGTGGCCCTGGTGGCGTGCCCCGGGCCGGGTGACGCCCAAGGCGAAGCAGCCGATGCCCTCGTCGGTGAACAACGTGCCGATGCTCGCCGGAGCGCCGTGGTGGCGACCCACGGTGAACTGCAGGCGGGGATCGTCGAGCAGGCGCGGGTGGGCGAGCGAGCCCGGCGGGGCGCCGATGAGCTCGTCGAGCGGGTAGCCCTCGACGGCGACCTGCTCCCAGTCGGCGAGGCCGTCCGGGTCGGTCACGACATCGAGATCGACCGAGGCCGACCGGGTGCTCGCCGCCGGCGGCATCACCGCACCGGGGGGCCGCACGAGCAGCGGTGGGTGGCCCACCAGGTGCCAGCCACGGGCGCGGAGGTCGGGCGTGGGCCAGGCGCTCCACAGGTGCGCCTCGCCGGTGCCACCTCCGAAGAACCCCTCGATGTCGTCGAGCACGGCGTCGCTGCCGTCACCTTCGAGCGGGCGGAGCAGGGTCGCGGCGTTGAAGAACCCGCTCGCTCTCCCCAGGTCGGCGGCGGCGTAGCCGGGCGCCCACGTGGCGTGCCCGCCGCCGGCGACGGCGAAGGTCTCGGTGAGGCGGGCCCAACAGTGCAGGTACCGGCGCAGGACCGTGTCGCCCGTGGGCGTGTCGGCCTCCCAGCCGGTCGTCAGGTGCGTGTGGTCGGTGGTGCTCACAGCGCCATCGTTGGTGCGCCCCGTCTCAGGCCGGTCGCACGGCGGTTGCAGGGCGCGCGACACCGCCGGTCGCCGTCGTCGGCGCGCTGTCGCTGGACCGGTGTCCCGCGACGGTGCCCCGCTCGCTCTACGCTCGGGCGGTGCAGGTGCGCGTCCTCGGGACCATCGACGTCGTCGACGACGACGGCCGGGTCATCGACGTCGGCAGTCGCAAGCAGCGGGTGGTGCTCGCCGTGCTGGCGTCGCGGGCGCCGACCGCCGTGCCCGCCGACGCGCTCGTGGGCCACCTGTGGGGCGACGACCCGCCCCGCAGCGCCGTGGCCTCGTTGCGCACGTACGTCTCCCGCCTGCGCCAGGTCCTCGGCGCCCGGCTGGTCGGCTCACCGGCGGGGTACGCCCTCGACACCTCGGCGGTCGAGGTCGACCTCACCCGGTTCGAGGAGCAGGTGAACGGGGCCGCGCGGCGACCGCCGGGCGAGGCGCTGACCGCCGTCGACGAGGCCCTCGCGCTTTGGCGTGGCACCCCGTTCGCCGACATCGGTGACCTCGACGCGCTGCGGGGGACGGCGGTCCGCCTCGAGGAGCTGCACGGGGCGGCTCTCGACATCCGGGCCGCCGGCCTGCTGGCCACGGGACACGTCGATGCGGCGATCGCCGCCGCCGAGCAGCTCGTCGCCGACGCACCGTTCCGCGAGGGTGTGTGGACGACCCTGGTCGGCGCGCTCACCGCCGCGGGCCGCACCGCCGAAGCCCTGCGCGCCTACCAGCGTGCGGTCGGGGCGCTCGCCGATGCGGGCCTCGAGCCCGGCGATGCGCTGCGCCGCGCGGAGGCGGTCGCGCTCGCGGGCGAGGCCGGGCCGCCCGCCCCGGGTCGTCTCCCGGTCCCGCTCTCGTCTCTGGTCGGGCGGGACGCCGACCTCGGCCATCTCGACCGGCTCCTCGACGGGGCCCGGATCGTCACGCTCACCGGTCCGGGCGGCGTCGGCAAGACCCGGCTCGCGGTCGAGGCGGCGCGCCGGCGCGCCGGCCACCACGAGCTGGGCGCCCGGTTCGTCGACCTCGCGGATGTCCGCACCAGCGACGGCCTCGTGGGTGCCATCGTCGGCGCGCTCGGCCTGGCCGTCGAGCAGGCGTCGCCCGAGGTGGTGTTGGGGCGCGCCGGTGCGCTCGACGTCCTCGTGGTGCTCGACAACTGCGAGCACCTCGTGGACGCCGCCGCGAGCGCCGTCGAGCGGCTCCTCGGTGGCGGCGAGCGAGCGCGCGTCCTGGCGACCAGTCGCGAGCGGCTCGGGGTCGACGGCGAGCATGTGTGGGTCGTGGCCCCGCTCGCGCTCGCGCCCGGTGGGACGGCTCGCCGGCTGTTCGTCGACCGGGCGCGCGCCGCCCGCTCGGACCTGACCCTCACCGCTGCGGACGAGGCCGCGATCGACAGGGTCGTGCACCGTCTCGACGGGTTGCCCCTGGCGATCGAGATGGCGGCCGCCCGGGTGACGACCCTGCCGATCGTCGAGCTGGCAGAACGGCTCGACGAGGCCCTCGACCTGCTGCGGGCCGTCCGGCGCGGCACCGACGCCCGCCACCAGACGCTCACGGCCGTCGTGACGTGGTCGGAGCAGCTGCTCAGCCCGGACGAGCGGGCGCTCTACGAGGATCTTGCGGTCTTCGCCCAGCCGGCGGCAGCCGACGACGTCAGCGCCGTGACCGGGTGCGACGAGGCACTCGAGCTGCTCGGCCGGCTGGCCGATCGATCGCTGGTCGTTGCCGACACCTCGGGGCAGCGGGCACGGTTCGGGATGCTGACCACCGTCCGGGCGCATGCGACCGGGCGGCTGGAGGCGTCGGGCCGCGCCGCGACGGTGCGTCGACGCCACGCCGAGCACTATCGCGACGCCGCGCTCGCGGCCGATGCCGGGCTGCGAGGAGCGGGCGAGCTCGCCGCGCACCAGCGCTTGTCGGCCGACCTCGACGAGCTCCGGCTGGCGGCCCGCTGGTCGCGCGCCCACGACCCCGCACTGGCGGCCGCCCTCTGCGCGGGCCTGTTGCTCTTCGCCCAGTCCCGTGTGCGCGACGAGCCGTTGCGGTGGGCCGGACAGGCGCTCACGGTCGTCGACGCATCGACGCCCGGCGCGGCGTGGGCGCACGCCGCCGCGGCACAGCGGGCGCTACGGCTCGGCGACTTCGACGCCGCCGTCGCGCTGGCCGAGCAGGCGTCCGCCCTGTCGCACGAGCCGCTCGCGCTCGCTGCCGCGATGGAGGTGCTCGGTGACCTCCGGACGATGCAGGGCGATCTCGCCAGTGCCGTCGCCTGGGGGCGCCGCCTGCTCGACGCCGGCGAGAAGTGCGGCGACCCCCACGTGCTCACGACCGGGGTCGTCGGGATCGCGCTCCCCGAGGCGTACGCCGGCCGCCGGGACGAGGCCCTGGCGATCGTCGAGGCCGCCGACGAGCCCCCGGCCCCGTCCGACCAGGCGTGGCTCGCGTACTGCGCCGGCGAGATCGTGCTCGACCGCGATCCCACCGTCGCCCTGGCCTCGCTCCACCGGGCCGTCGAGCTGGCCGACTCGGTCGAGAGCCGCTACGTCGGCGGCGTTGCCCGGGTGGCCGCGTCGTCGCTGCGCGGGCGGACCGGTGAGCCGGTCGAGGTGGCGCCCGAGTTCACCAGCGTGATCACTCACTGGCGCCGCCAGGGTGACGTCCTCTTCCAGCTGACGACGCTGCGCAACCTCGTGGTGCTGCTCCAGCGCGCCGGTGTCGCCGAGCAGGCTGCGGAGCTGCTGGGCACGGTCGGCCGGCCCGGCCTGGTGCCGACCTACGGCGACGAGGAGCGACGGCTGGACTCCGCCCGGGGCTGGGTCGTCGACCGGCTCGGTGACGCCGAGGCCGACCGCCGCGTCGCGGCCGGCGCCGCCCGGACGGTCGACGAGGCCGCTGCGCTCGCGCTCGAGTGGCTCGCCGAGCTCACGGGCTGAACGACGCGACCGGTGTGCCAGGCTGGGGCGATGGACGGCGCTGACACCCCGGCCGACGCTCCGGCCGACCGGCTGGCCGCGGTCCTGCATGCCATCGACGCCGCCAACGCCGACGACCCCCACACGATCGTCGTCGACGGGGAGCAACGCCCCAAGGAGCTGGCGCACGCCGAGATGATGACCCGCTGGGTCACCGCGCTCGCACCCGGCTGCACCGACGAGCAGCTGATCGCGGCGCGGGCCCACCACCTGCGCCGGTGGGCGATTCCCCGCCAGGCCTATCCGCAGGATCGGGCCGGCTACCTGCGCTGGCGGTCGGCGCTGCGGCGGCAGCACGCCGCCGACGTCGCCGCGCTCATGCACGACGCGGGCTACGACGACGCAGCGATCGCTCGCGTGCAGACCATCGTGCGCAAGCAGGGCCTCGGCCACGACCCCGACGTCCAGGTGCACGAGGACGCGCTCTGCCTCGTGTTCCTCGAGACGCAGTTCGACGACCTCGCCGCCCAGCTCGGCGACGACGACAAGATGGTCGACATCCTGCGCCGCACGGTGGCGAAGATGAGCCCTGCAGGGCTGGCGGCAGCCGCCTCGCTGCCGCTCTCGCCGGGCGGGGCCGCCCTTCTCGAACGGGCCCTCGCGCACCCTGTGTGACGTCCGCCCACCCGTGCTCAGGGACTAGCGTGACCGCTTCGGCGAAGCCGTCCAGGACCCGGAGACGAGGCACTCGTGAGCGATGACGGTCACGGTCGCGACAGCGACGAGGCGACACCCGGCAGCAGCGATCCCGGCGCGGACGATGCGCCGTCGGCTGGAACCGCTCCAGGTCGCGACGAGGCGCCCGATGCGCTGACCTCACCGCCCGCTGCCCCCGCAGCGCCGCCTGCGGCTCCAGTCACGCCGGCGCCTCCCGCACCCCCGCCGCCGCCTCCCACCTGGGCCGGCAGCGTCCCCGCGTCGCCCGGCATGGCGCCGCCGCCACCCCCGCCGCCACCGGTCCCGCCGCCGGCGCCGGCGCCGGCGGCCACGGCCCCTCCGGCCGGCAGCACCACGCCCCCGGGCGAGACGCCGCCCGCGACGGTGAGTGACGGGGCCACGAACGCGCCCCCCGGAGGAAGCGGTCCGCCCGTCGAGGGCTCCTTCGCCGCGGCGGACCCTGCGGCCGCCGACGCGGCTGCCAGCGAGGTGGCGGGCACCGGAACCGGGACGGATCGTTACGTGGCCGGCGATGCCGCTGCGGCTGATGCCCAGGCCGGCGATGCCGGCGCGGGTGGTGGCGGGGCCGCCGGTCCGGCGACCGGGGGGTCCGAGCCGGCCGAACCGCCCTGGCAGCTCACGCCGACGCCGCCGTGGCCACCTGCGGCCCCCGCCGCCGGCCCGACCCCGCCCGCCGCTGCACCGCCCATGCCTTCGGCCCCGCCGCACGGATATGTGCCGGCTCCGGGGCCACCGCCGGTGCCGACCGCGCCCGCCTACCCGGCCCAGCCGGCACCTCCGCCCGGCGCGTTCGCAGGTCCGGCCGGGTTCGGTGCTGCTCCGGGGCCCGTCGTCGTCGATCCGCACGGTCTCGGGCCCGCCGTGAGCCGGTTGGGTGGCGGCGCACGACGCGCCGGCAAGCTCGCGCTCGCCGTTCTCTCGGCGGTGCTCGACGAGGGCGACGTCGTCGCCATCGTCGTGCAGGGACGGTTCCGCGGCGAGGCCGCGGTGGCGGCGCTGGTCGAGGGCAAGGTGGTCATCGTCAACGACCGGCAGTGGAAGCCCGATGTCGTCGTGCTGCCCGTCGACGCCGATATGGCGGTGCACGGCTGGCAGGACGAGCGAACAGCCACGCTCACGTTCGTGTCGGGCGACCGGCAGGAGGTGCTCGAACGCGTCGGCGACCGCGGTCTCGCCATCGAGATGGCGCAGCGGGTGCGACACGCCATCGGCGGCCCCGAGGCCGCCACATCGGTGCCGCCAGCGCCTCCGGTGCCGCCTCCGCCCACGCCGACCTGAGACCCACGCGGGTTGGTGGGCACCCCCGACGGAGTTGCTATGGTGTTGCCCCAACGCGGACGTGGCTCAGCTGGTAGAGCATCACCTTGCCAAGGTGAGGGTCGCGGGTTCGAATCCCGTCGTCCGCTCGAACGAGACCCCTGGCCTGGCCAGGGGTTTCTCGCGTGTGACCTGGGGTTTCGGGTCGACGTCCGTGCTCGTCGCTCCACCGGGCAGTTGGCTGCCGCGACGGCCTGTACCCGCACATTCGTGCCCGGGCTGTGCCAGGCGCCAGGGGCCGTCGAGGTGCGATGAGGACCTCGGGATCGCGCTGCGGCGGTGGCCTGCGCTCCAGCCCCCGGCGCACGACCAGGCGCGGTCCCCGGTAGACGCACTCGGCGCCGCCGTCGGGGTAGTCGATGCGCTGCCAGGACCGCTCGTCGATGGCGTCGATCGCGGCGCGGACCGGCGCCCGGAGCGCCAGGGTCACCGAGAACCCCACCCGGGCCTTGGAGAGTCGGTCCAACAATTTGTGCTGGTAGAAGCCGGAGTCGGCCCGGACGATGACCGCCTCACCGCCCCCAGCGCGGGCCAGGGCGGGCGAGAAGCTCGTCGATGAAGCGCACCACACCCCGGGCCGTGTTCGCGCACCCGAAGCGGTTCGTCCGCAAGCCACCCCAACCGCCCGCGCTGCCCGCCACCGCATGGATCAACAAGCCCAGGAGGACCTAGCTACGACACAGTGATTCCCGAATGAATCTGCCTCAGAAAGGTTGACACGCGCCGGCGCGGCGAGGGCGACGCCCGCGCCCGCGGCGTGCTTGAGGAACGAGCGTCGCTCGAGCCGGTGTGCCATGTCGGTCATCTGGGTCTCCCTGAGTTGAGCGTCGACAGGGCGCAACCCAGGGAGGAAAGGTGAACCGGAGGGGGAGCGTAGGGGGCGACCCGGCGACGGCACCACGGACGCTGCGCAACACGCGCTGGTCGTCGGCCAGCATGGTAGGGCGTTTCCCGTTCGACGAGCTCGTCGAGACCTACGCCTTCGACCAGATCGACGAAGCTGTCGCTGACTCGGCCTCTGCAGCCACATCACGCAGGAGTCGACGGCGACGATGTCGGGCTCCTCTTCGAGATCGATCGTGCCGAACGCCGCGTCGCCGTCGCCCCCGGTCGACCTTTCGGCGGAGGTGTCCTCGTCGAGGGCGAGACCCGCCGGCGCACCACGGCGACACCCCGCAGGTGCTCGGGCAGGGGACGCTCGGGAAGTTGGTCCTCGGATGTCGGCACCCTGCGCGGGCGGCCCCGGCGCCGCTTGGTGGCGACGATCCGGCCGTCGACGAACAGCTGACCGCCCCATACGCCCCGCGGCTCGCGTCGCTCGACTGCGCCGTCGAGACACGGGACCAGCACCGTGCACGTGGCGCAGATCCCTTGTGCGCGAGCGATGTCCCGCACATCCGGACTGAAGAACAGACTGGCCAGCCGTCCGCTGCCGTCGTTGCAGCGGGCAGCCGTCCACCAGTCCTCGGCGGGGATGCCCGGTGTGGCCGTGTGGTGGCCCTGGCGCCCGGTCAGGTCGACCACCACCCCCGTCCCGGGTGCCGGGGTCGGGAGCCGCCTGGTCCGCTGGACGTCGACGTGCGGGCGGCGGCTCATCGGACGTGGCGACCGAGGAAGCTGCGGATCTTCTCGGCGATGACGTCGCCGTCCTCCTCGAGCGCGAAGTGGCCGGTGTCGAGCAGGTGCAGCTCGGCGTCCGGCAGATCGGCGAGGTACGCCTCGGCGCCGGCGGGGCCGAAGATCTCGTCGTTCTTCCCCCAGACGATGAGCACCGGCGGCCGGTGGTCGCGGAAGTACTGCTGGACGGCGGGATACGTGTCCAGGTTGAACTGGTAGTCGTAGAACAGATCGAGCTGGACCTCCCTGTTCCCCGGGCGGTTCAGGTAGCGGCAATCGACTTCCCAGGACTCGGGCGCGATGTTCGCCGGATCTCGGGTGCCGTGCGTCCACTGCCACCTGGTGGCCTCATCGGTCAGGTACTCCCGCACGGAGGCCTCGTGCGTGCCGCGGTCCTCGGCGTGGGCGAACAACCGGTCCCAGAAGGGCGTGAAACCCGCGAGGTAGGCGTTGCCGGACTGGGCGATGATCGCCTGCACGCGCTCGGGGCTGCGCTGGGCGATGCGCAGCCCGATCGGGGCGCCGTAGTCGTGGATGTACACGGAGAACCGGCCGAGGCCGACGACGTCGACGAACCCCATGACGACCTCGTAGATCCGCTCGAAGCTGTACTCGAACTGGTCGCGGGCCGGGAACGAGCTCTGACCGAAGCCCGGGTAGTCGGGGGCCACCAGGTGGTAGCGGTCAGAAAGCCGGGGGATGAGGTTGCGGAACATCTGCGAGCTCGACGGGAAGCCGTGGAGGAGCAGCAGTGTCGGGTCGGCCGGGTCCCCGGCTTCCCGATAGAAGATGTCGAGGCCGTCGACCTGCACCGTGCGGTGCTTGACGGACGCGGTCTGGTGGGTGTTCACGGGGTTCACGGCGATCTCTCCTTGATGGGACGTGGGTTGGCGGGGGGTTCTGCCTCAGCGAGAGGACGCTCGCAGCGGTTCAGGAGCGTCCCGGCCGCCGCGCCGAGCGCTCGGGCTGGATCACAGGCCGTACGTCTCGAGAAGGCGCAGCCACACCTCGCTGAGGGTGGGGAACGCCGGGACGGCGTGCCAGAGCACATCGAGGGG
>JAFGPU010000372.1 GCA_016936035.1 Acidimicrobiales bacterium | reverse complement strand
TCACCGGCACGAAGCACTGGGTGGTGCGCGAGCCGACGGTCGAGCGCCCGCTCGCCCGCCACACGACCGACCACGACACGGCCGGCTCCCAGCAGGTGCGGTTCGAGGTCGACCTGCAGCCCGGCGACGTGCTGTACCTCCCCCGGGGCTTCGTGCACTCGGCTGCCGCGCAGCAGGGCACCTCGTTGCACCTCACGCTGGGCGTGCTCGCCACGACCGTGCACGACGTGCTGCACCAGCTCGTCGACCTCGCCGGCGAGGAGGCTGCCTTCCGGCGCGACCTGCCCGCACGCTGGCCCTTCGACGACGACGCCGCCGCCGGGGCGGTGAAGGACGTGGTCGCCGAGCTCGTCGACTGGCTCGGCCGCGTCGATGTGGCCGACGTCGTCGCCCGGGCCAGGGACCGGTTCGTCGCCAACCGCTCGCCGCTCCTCGAGGGCCAGCTGCTCGAGATCGCCGGTCTCGGCGAGGTCGACGACGACACCGTCGTGGTCCGCCGGGCCGGCATCGTCGGGTCGCTGGCCCTCGACCCGCCGCTGGCCGACCCGTCGGGCAACGGCGAGACCCGGCTGTCGCTCGTGCTCGGCGACCGGCGCGTGGTCATGCCCGCGTCGCTCGAACCTGCCGTCCGGCGCCTCACCGACGGGTCGCCGCACCGGGTGGGTGACCTGAGCGACCTGCTCGACCACGGCAGCCGGCTCGTCCTGGTGCGCCGCCTCATCCGGGAAGGGGCGGTGCGCACCCGGCCACCGGCCGCCGATGGCTGACAGGCTCGGGCTGCGCTGCGCCCCGGCGTCGATCGCTCGCGGCGAACCGCTGGGCGGCACCGCCTCGCGGGTGCAGCGCTGGCTGGTCGTGGAGCAGCCGGGCGCCTGGGGCCGGGAGGCGCTCGTGGAGAGCGAGCTCGACCGGACCGTGGCGACGCGCCTGCAGGCCGACGCCCGCCGACACGGTGTGCGGGTGCTGCTCGCCCGCCGGATCGGCGACCGGCGGCGTCACCGTGCCCGGCGCGTGTTCCTCGCCCACTCGGGCGTCGAGCGCTGGTGGATCGAGCAGCTCGACCTGCCGGACGACCGCCCGCAGGATCTGCTCGCCATCGATCTCGGCGCCATCGCGTTCCCCGACCCCCCCGGCATCGGGGAGCCCGGGCCGTTGGCCCTCCACCTGGTGTGCACCAACGGCAGGCACGACCCGTGCTGCGCCGACCTCGGTCGGCCCGTGGCCCGGGCCCTGGCGGCTGCGCACGCCCCCGACGTGTGGGAGTCGTCGCACGTCGGCGGAGACCGCTTCGCCGCCAACGTCGTGTGCCTGCCCGACGGCGTGTACTACGGGCGGGTGGCGCCCGACACGGCGGCGACCCTGGTGGCCCGTCACCGGGCGGGCCTCGTCGACCTGGAGCACTACCGGGGGCGCAGCTGCCTGCCGCCGCTCGTGCAGGCCGCCGACCTCTACGCGCGGCGGCACCTCGACGAGCGTCGCATCGACGGCCTCACCGTCCTGGGGACCCGACCGGGTGAGGACGACAGCGTCGTCGTGACGGTCCAGCAGCGGGCCGGCGTCACGCTGGAGGTCGGGGTGCGGCGCGAACGCTCGCCGCTGGCCGTGCAGCTGACGTGCCACGCCGCCGAGACGAGCCGCCCGTGGCTCTACCGGCTGGAGGCGGTGCGCGAGGCCTGATCGCCATTGGACGACACGCCGGCCAGTTGCCGCTGCAGCCGGTCGCGGCGGGCGTCGGCGTCGTCGGGACGGCGCCCGCGCATGCGCCGGGCGAGCATGGCGCCGGCCGCCGCCGCACCGGCCAACCCGGCGAGACCGAGGACAGTCCGGTGCAGCCGCATCGGTTCCGTACGCTACCGCTCCAGCGACGACCGGCCCAGGCGCCACCGGTCGAGCAGGTGCCGGGTGAAGCGCCCCTCCACCCCCATCAGCGCCTCGGCGCCGAACACCACGTCGTCGGCCAGCCCCGGGTGGGTGGCGACGAGGGGGTCGACCATGCGGTCGGCGGCGATCACCTCGTGCACCGCGTCGGCCTCGACGTGCACGTCGTAGAACCGGGTCGCGTCCGGGCCCAGGCCCAGGCGGCGGAGCACGGTCGCGTAGCGCCCCATCGGCGCGACCGATGTCATCTCGAAGACGGCGAGGTGCCCGACGGCGGCCCCTCGCCACCGCCGATGCAGCCCGAACAGCGTCACGAGGTTGACCGTCGCCAGCGTGATTCCCGGCAGGCGGTCGAGGTACGCCCCGTAGGACCCGTCCAGGCCGAGGGCCGCCATGGTGGTGGCGAACAGGGTGGCGTGGACGGCGGCGGGGTCGCCCGCGCCGTACTCGTCCGCCTGGATGTGCACCATCGCCGCCTTGGCGGGCCCGTCCACCCGGGGAATGGCCCAGGTGTGGGGGTCGGCCTCCTTGAGCTGGTAGGCGGAGCGGTGGATGCAGAACTCACGCATCCGATCGAGCGTCCCCCGTTCCTCCATGTAGCGCGACAGCGACGGACCGTCGGCGGCGTCGATGAGCGCGCGCAGCCGCGCCACCGCGTCGCCGGCGGCCGGCGCCCGAGGGCGGTCGCGCCGGACCGCCTCCAGGAACGCTCGTTCGATCTCGGCTCGCAGCGCGAGCAGCCCGGGGGCCCACTCCCACTCGGTGTCGACGCCCCTGAAGCCCTGGTAGTGCAGCTCGTAGCACAGGTACAGGGCCAGCTGGAGGTCATCGTCGGCCACGGGGTCGGTGCTCAGCACGGGCGGCCGGGCGACGTCGCCAGGGGGTCCCCGCAGGGCGGACACCACCGCCGCCGACAGCGGCCCGCGCGCCTCGGGCAGCGCCGGAGCGGCTGCGGCGTCGCTTCTCGTCGGCGTGGCTCTCACCACGCGGGAGTACCCACCGACGACCCACCTCGTACCCGATGTGTCAACAGCCGCCGAGCGGGAAGCCTCGGGGCATGAGCGACGACGCACGTGAGGAACCGGAACAGCACGGGGACATCACCGAACCGCCCAACAGCACCGTCGACGACTGGCTCGGACAGCAGGCCAGCGAGGACGAGGAGGTCGTCGACGAGCTGCTCGACGAGACGGGCGGCGATGTCGCCGAGGCCGAGAAGCGCTTTCCCGAGCGGTCGCACGAGGACCGCCCCGATCGGCTCCCGACCGAGGAGCGCAGGACCTGACGGCGGTGCTGCCGGGCGGGCGATGGGTCAGCCCTCCGCCTGGCGGCCCTCGTCGACCGAGGGCCCGGCCGGGTCGGGCCGCTCGCGGGAGTGGTGCTCGAGGCGATCCGCCCGGTCGGCGGCGTCGTCGGCGTCGGCCGCGTCCTGAGGCATGGTCTCGGCGTTGTCGGCCTGTTCACCCGATGTCGGCGCGTCGCCGCCGGGTGCCGCGCCTGCGTCCGGCTCGTCGGTCGGGTCGACCCTGTCGTG
>JAFGPU010000371.1 GCA_016936035.1 Acidimicrobiales bacterium | reverse complement strand
GTGAACGTGGCGCCGCCCGGCAGCTCGAAGTCGTAGTAGAAGCCGTCCTCGACCGGCGGCCCGATGCCGAAGGTGGCGTCGGGGAACAGGTCGAGCACGGCCTGGGCCAGCACGTGCGCCGTCGAGTGACGGATCGTGTACAGCCCCCGGTCGCTGTCGGCCGTGACGATGGCGACCTCGTCGCCGTCGGCCAGCTCGGTGCCGAGGTCGCGCTCGACGCCGTTGACCTCGGCGATGACGGCCGCCTTGGCGAGGCGGGAACCGATGCTGCGGGCCAGGCCGAGCGCAGTGGTGCCCGCGTCCAGCGAACGACTGGAACCGTCGGGCAGGGTGATATGGATCTCGGCCATGGGTGCTGAGGTTACCGAGGGGCGGCAACGCCTCCCGAACCGGTTGGGTCGCTCCCACCGGCCGGTGCGCGGCACGGTGCACCGCCAACCGGTCGGCGCGGGCGCAGGGCGGTCAGGTGGTGGTGGTGCCGGACAGCGTGCCGGCGGCGGGCGCCGGCCCCGACGGGCGTGTCGTGCCGTTGGGCACCACCGCGGCGGGCTGCGACGGCAGGGCCTCGTGCTTGCGGGTGGCGTACTCGTCGACGTACTCCTGGCCCGACAGCTCGCGCACCTCGTACATCAGCTCGTCGGTGAGCTGGCGCAGCACCAGCCGGTCGTCGGGCCGATCGGTGTAGCGCCCCACCTCGATGGGGCGGCCGATGCGTATCTCGCACGCACGGAAGGGCCGGGGCACGCGGGAATCGGGGGGCTGGATGTCGCGGGTGCCGACGATGCCCACCGGCACGAGGGGCGCCCCGGTGCGCAGCGCCAACCGGGCCGGGCCGGTGTGGCCCTTGTGCAGCCTGCCGTCACGGCTGCGGGTGCCCTCGGGGTAGATGCCGAACAGCTCGCCCCGCTCGAGCACGCCGGCCGCCTCGTCGAGGGCCCGCCGGCTGGCGTCGCCCCCCGAGCGGTCGATGGGGATCATGCCCAGCGCCGGGAAGAGGTGCCTGGTCTTCCAGCTGTCGAGGTACTCGGCCTTGCCGACGAACGTGATGCGGCGGGGCAGCACCGAGGGCAGCAGGAACGAGTCGATGGCCGAGGTGTGGTTGGGGCAGATGATGGCCGGCCCGTCGGCCGGCAGGTGCTCGGCGCCCCGCAGGTGGATGCGCCAGGCGGTGCGGAAGATCGGCGTGAGGACGGCGCGGGCGACCGGGTAGAGCTTGCCGTACTGGCGCTCGTCGGTTCCCCCGTCGGGCATGGGCCGGAGCCTACGCCCCCGGCGCGCTCCGCGACGGCGCGCGAGCTGCTAATGGGACCGGCCCGAGGCGGCCCCGGTCACACGCGGGCCGACAGGTCGACGCCCAGGAGGGCGGCGGCCAGGGTGACGTCCTTGCCGGCATCCGCGGCCTCGTCGACGGCCCGCACGGCCCTGGGCGTGTCGAGGTCGTCGTCGAGGGCGTCCCGCACCTCGTCGCGCGCCGAGTCGCCGCCGGCGACCCCGGGCGCCTGCCAGCGGGCCAGGCGCTCGGCGGCGTCGGCCATGAGCCGGTCGTGCCAGTCCCACTCGTTCCGGTAGTGGTGGGCGATCACAGCCAGGCGGATGGCGCGCGGGTCCCACGTCTTGCGGAGCTCCGACACGAACACCAGGTTGCCGAGCGACTTGGACATCTTCTCGCCGTCCATCCGCACCATCGCCTTGTGCATCCAGTGGCGCACGAACGTTTCGCCCGTGGCCGCCTCGGACTGGGCGGCCTCGCACTCGTGGTGGGGGAAGATCAGGTCGGCCCCGCCGCCGTGCAGGTCGATCGTCGTGTCGAGCTCACGCATGGCCAGCGCCGAGCACTCGATGTGCCACCCGGGACGCCCGGGTCCCCACAGCGACTCCCACGACGGCTCGTCAGCGGCCGACGGCTGCCACAGCACGAAGTCGAGCGGGTCGTCCTTGTGGGGGTCGTCGACGTTTCCACCCCGCTCGGCCGCGAGCGCGAGCATCTCGTCGCGGCCGAGGTGGCTGACCTGGCCGAAGCGATCGAACTTGGAGACGTCGAAGTAGACGGCGCCGCCCGCCTGGTAGGCGTAGCCCCGGTCGAGGACCATGCCGATGAAGCCCCGGATGTCGGCGATGGCCGACGTGGCCCGCGGCTCGCTCCAGCTCGGCAGCATGTCGAGCGCCCGCATGTCGTCGTCGAAGCGGGCGGTCTCGGCGGCGGCGAGGTCGAGGTAGTGCACCCCGAGCTCCCGGGCCTTGCGCAGGATGTCGTCGTCGACGTCGGTGACGTTCCGGACGCAGCGGGTCTCGTGACCGCGGTCGCGCAGGCGCCGCTGCAGCACGTCGTAGGTGAGGTAGGTGGCGGCGTGTCCGATGTGGGTGGCGTCGTACGGGGTGATGCCGCACGTGTACATCGTCACCACCGGGCCCGGGGTGAAGGGGACGACCTCGCGGCGAGCCGTGTCGTAGAGCCGCATGGGCTCGACGTCGCGCGGGTCGTCGACGCTCACGCCGTCGGCTCGACGGTGGCGGAGGGCCCGCTCGCCCCGTTGCCCTTCCGACCGGCGGTCGCCTTGGCTTTGGTGGGCGACGCACCGTCGGCGCCGCTGGCGGCGCTGTCGGAACCGTCCGGGATTCCGGTGAGCTTCACCGCCACCCGGGTCTTGTAGTGCATGTTGAGCTGCAGCAGCACCGCGGTGAACGACTCGATCGGGGTCGCCATCGCGAGCTCGCCGGCGTTGAGCGGCCGCATGTTGGGGATCCTGGCCACGATGTCGCTGGTCACCTCGACCGCGGACTCGTGGTCGGAGCAGATCAGCACGTCGCTCTCGATGGG
>JAFGPU010000370.1 GCA_016936035.1 Acidimicrobiales bacterium | reverse complement strand
TGCAGCGTGCACGACTGGCGGCGGAGGCCCGCCACCGCCTCGAGCACCCGGGTGCGGGCCCGGGCCCCGACGCTGCGGGCCAGCGACTCGAGGATGCGCGCGCCCTCCTCCAGCTCGATCTCGACGTCGTCGCCGGCCGCCGCCTTGATCTCGATGTCGTGGCGCCAGGTCGCGAAGCGGTCGCGCCAGGCTTCGACCACGAACTCGTGCCGGCCCTGCTCGGTGGGGCTGAACGAGCCGGTCCAGCGGTCGTTCACCTCGGAGCGCAGCGGCGCGGAGCGCCAGGCCGACCTGCCCAGCCGGCGCCAGCGAACCCGGGCGGCGAGCAGGTCGTGGCCGTCGCGGAAGATGTCGGCGGAGACGTCCACCGTCTCGCCCACCACCGCCTTGGCCGGGAACTCGCCCGAGGGGGTCGTGGGGCGCACGTCGTCGATGGTGATGCGTCCGAGCACCCCTAGAGGGTACGCAGCCGCACCGGCACCGGCATCGACCGGCGCACCGCCCCCGCCCGGGTGGTGGTGCGCCGGACCGGTCGCCACACGACGCCCTCGACGGGGCTCACACGCCCTCGACGGGCTCAGCGGCGAGCGAGGCGCCCGCGGCGCGGGTGGCCCGCACGATCGGTGCGATCGGGCTGAGCTGCAACCAGCGGGGCAGGCCGGCGACGACCCAGCGGGGGCCGGTCAGGTCGATGGTGCCGGCCTTGACCGCGTCGAGCAGGTCGATCTCGCCCTCCCACATGCGGTACAGCGTCGCCAGGTCCGACCGCAGGACGGCGTCGACCTCGAAGCCCGGGTCGGTGTAGCAGACCGACGCGTCCTCGGGTTCGATCAGCAGCCAGAACACCCGCCGGCGGTCGGTCATCTCCACCTGCACCACGGCCCGGCGGGTCACGTCCGTGGTGTCGATGCGGTCGTGCAACCACCACATCAGCACCTCGGGGTCGAGCTCGTCGGGCCGGGGGTCGCCGAACGCGTACCGGGCACCCCACTCGGCCAGCCCGAACACGAGCGGCCGCAGGTCGTTGCCGGCGTCGGTCAGGTCGTAGCCACCGTCCTCGGCCCGCACGACGATGCCCGCCGCCTCCATCTGCCGCAGCCGCCGCGCCAGCAGGGCCCGCGACAGCCCGGGCAGCCCCCGGATCAGGTCGTTGAACCGCCGCCTGCCCGTGAGCATCTCGCGCACGATCAGCAGCGTCCACCGCTCACCCACCACTTCGACCGCCCGCACGATCGGGCAGTACTGCGCATAGGTCCGCACGGGCCCAGTGTCCCACCCTGGCCGCCGCTTCGCCGGTTCAGATGATGAACTATCGGGCCGCGGGCGCCCTCCGTACCGTCGAGGTCACAGGCAACCGGAGAGGCGGACCATGACCACGATCGACACACCGACCCGCAGCGGCACCGGCACCTATCCCATCCCCACCCGGCCCGACGACGAGCGGTTCGTCGGCTGGGCGTCCGACGTCGGGGCGGTCGCCGCCCAGCACGCTTCCGACCACGACCGCGACGCCACCTTCGTCACCGAGGCGTACGCGGCCATGCGCGCCAACGGCTACCTCGCCCTGGCTGTCCCGGCCGAGTTGGGCGGGCACGGCGCGACGATGCGCCAGATCGCCTACGCCCAGGCCGAGCTCGCCCGTCACGACGGCGCCACCGCGCTGGCCGCCGCCATGCACCAGTACCTGACGGCGCTCCAGGCGTTCCGGCACCGCAGCGGCGCACCCGACGCGGCGGCGGTCCTGCGGCGCGTCGCCGGCGAGGGGCTCGTCATCGCCACCAGCGGGGGGTCGGACTGGCTGTGGCCGACCGCCACCGCCAGGCCCACCGCCGACGGCGACGCCTACCTCGTCAACGGCCGCAAGACGTTCTGCAGCCAGTCCCCCGAGGCGACGGTCGTCGCCACCAGCGCGGTGGTCGGCGACGCAGACGACCCAGGCGACGGGGACGAGGTGATCCACTTCTCCGTCCCGCTCGCCGCCGAGGGCGTCCGCGTCGAGGAGACGTGGGACACGCTCGGCATGCGGGGCACGGCCAGCCACGACCTGGTGCTCGACAACGTCGTCGTGCCCGCCGACAAGGTCGCGGGCCGCCGCCCCTACGGCGAGCTGGGCGTGCCGCTGCTGGCCGCCGCCCTGCACTTCGCGCCGGTCGTCGGGGCCACCTACTACGGCATCGCCGCCGGCGCCCGCGACGTGGCCGTCGAGGCGGTCGGCGCCGGCTCGCGCGGTCAGCGGCCGCTCACCGAGCTGCCCCGCGTCCACCGCCAGGTCGGGGCGATGGACGCCACGCTGCGGAGCGCGTGGTGGGCCCTCATGGGCGCCCTCGACGAGATGGGCGACGACTACGGGGCCGACCCGGCGTTGCTGGCGACGGTGATGCTCGCCAAGCGCCAGGCGGTCACCGACGCGATCGCGGTGGTCGACGCGGCCATGGACCTCGTCGGCGGGCGCTCGTTCTTCCGGCGCTCGCCCCTGGAGCGGGCCCATCGCGACGTGCGGGCCGGCACCTTCCACCCGTTCACGCCCGAGATCACGCTGTCGTACGCGGGCAAGGTCGCGCTCGGCGACCCGGGCGTCACCGAGTAGCGG
>JAFGPU010000369.1 GCA_016936035.1 Acidimicrobiales bacterium | reverse complement strand
GCCTCGGCTGGGCCGACGACGACCTCGAGGACGGCGGCAGCGACGCCCTGGTCGACGCCCTGGTCGCGTGGGGCGACGCCGAGGCCATCGCGGCGCGGGTGGCGGCCCACCGCGAGGCCGGCGCCGACCACGTGTGCGTCCAGGTCGTCGACACCGACGTGACCGCCTTGCCCCTCAACCAGTGGCGCGCCCTGGCGCCGGCGCTGTTGGCGGGCTGACCGCCGGCAGGTCGGACGACGCAGGCGTCGGCGGTCAGGCGCGCCGATCGGCCGGCGGGACGCCGCCGGCCGATCGGACGCAGAGCAGTGTCAGTCGATGAGGCGGCGGCGCTGCGCGAGCGTCAAGGCCGCTCCGACGAGCAGAAGGCCCACGCCGACACCGGTCATGGCCGTGGTGGCCGACCCGGTGACGGGAAGCTCAGCGGGCGCGCCGGGTGCCCCCGGTGCTTCGGGTGCTCCCGGTGCCCCTGGCGCTCCTGGTGCTCCTGGCGCTCCCGGAGCCTCGGGCGCCTCGCGCTCGGGAGGCACGGTTGTGGTCGCACCTTCCGGCGGAGCGGTCGTGGTCGTCCCCTCGGGCGCCGTGGTCGAGGTGGTGTCGTCGGGCTTCGTGGTCGAGGTGGTCCCGTCGGGTGCCGTGGTGGACGTGGTGGTCTCCGGCGGTGGCTCCTCGCACATCACCCAGAACACCTTCGACTTGGGGCCGCCCTGGGTCTCGGGTGAATCGACGTCGAGCTTGATGTGGTAGCCCTGCTGCGGCTGGGCCTCGTAGGGCGCCAGCAGGTCCGTCAGGTCGTAGGTCCTGACGGCGTCCTCGTCGTTTGCGCCACCCGCCTCGTCGCCCGCAACCGGCACCGAGTCGTTGACGATCTCGTCGCCCTGTCCCGAATCGGCGGTCGGCGGGACGACCGTGAACGTCACCTCGACGGGTTCCGCGTCCTCGGGGTAGCCGAAGAACCCGACGGTGAACACGCAGCCCACGTGCGGGTCGTTGGCGGGGAAGTCGTCGGCGTCGGTGTCGTTGATCTTGACGGTGCCCTCGTTGGATCCCCCGGCCCCCTGCACCTGTCCGGTCGCCGGGCTGAGGGCGAACGCTGAGACGGCGAGGATGGCGGCGCCGGCGATCGACGCGACCGCACCCCACCTCATCGTTGACGGTTTCATGGGTTGCTCGACCTCTCAGTTCGTGGTCATCGGGAGAACCGCCGGCGAAAGGTTTCCCCGCGGACGACGATTTCTCAAGGGGTCGGGTGGTGCTGACCTCACGCGACGCGCGATCCGGGCCCGAAACTCGTGGTGGGTCCACCCGGTTCGGTCGCTAGACTTGACCCGCGGGTCAAGTTTCTCGCGGTCGGATTGCGCGCGCAGCGAGGGGAGCACATGCCAGACAGCACCGGTGGCCGAAGCGGGTGGAGCCTCATCCTCCGCGAGGCCCGGCGCCGCCGGCGAGGCATCGCGATCGGCGTCGCGGTCGGCCTGGCGTGGACGGCCGCCAAGGTCAGCACCGGCCTCATCGTCCAGCGGGCGATCGACCGCGGCATCGAGCGCGACGACATGGCGGCGCTCCGCCGCTGGGCCATCACGCTCGGCTGCGTCGCCCTGGCGTCTGCGCTCTTCACCGGTCTGCGGCGCTACATCGCCTTCCGCGAGGCGCGGGCCGTCGAGGCCAACCTGCGCGACCAGCTGTTCGCCCACATGCAGCGCCTGCACTTCGCCTACCACGACGCCGTGCAGACGGGTCAGCTCATGAGCCGGGCCAACACCGACCTGCAGCAGATCCAGGCGTTCGTGGTCATGATCCCCCTCACCATCAGCAACGGCATGACCGTGCTGGCGGTCACCGTCATCCTCGCCACGATCGACCCGCTGCTCACGCTGCTCGCCCTCGGGTCGCTGCCGTTCCTCAACGTGCTCGCGACGCGGTTCTCACGGCGCCTCCACCCTCACGTCATGGGCATCCAGCGCGAGTCGGCCGAGCTGGCTGCGGTGGTCGAGGAGTCGGTGGCCGGCGTGCGGGTCGTCAAGGGCCTCGGCGCCGAGGCGGTGCAGGCCCAGCGGCTGTCGTCCGAGGCCGACGACGTCTACCGCGAGTCGATGGCGGCGGCGATGACCCGCGCCCGCTACCTGCCGGGCCTCGAGCTGCTGCCGAACATCGGGCTCATCGCGGTGCTCGGCTACGGCGGCCACCAGGTGCTCGCCGGCAGCCTGTCGCTGGGCTCGCTCGTCGCCTTCAACGTGTACATCGCCATGCTCGTGTGGCCGCTGCGCATGCTTGGCATGATCGTCGCCCAGTCCCAGCGGGCCTCGGCGTCGGCCGAGCGGGTCGACGAGGTGCTCACCACCGAGCCCGAGGTCCGCGACACCGCCCGTCCCCACGCCCTGCCCGCGGGCGGCGGCGAGGTGCGGTTCACAGGCGTCCGCTTCGGCTACGGGCGCCGCGACCCGGTGCTCGACGAGTTCGACCTCACGGTGGCCGCCGGCGAGTCGGTGGCGCTGGTCGGCCCGACCGGCACCGGCAAGACGACCGTGGCCCGCCTGATCCCCCGGTTCTACGACGTCGAGGCGGGGTCGGTCGCCCTCGACGGGGCGGACGTGCGCGACCTGCGGCTGCGCGACCTGCGGCGGGCGATCGGCATCGTGTTCGAGGACACCTTCCTGTTCAGCGACACCATCGCCGCCAACATCGCATTCGCCGACCCGTCGGCGCCGTTCGAGGCCATCGAGCGCGCCGCCCGGCTGGCCGGCGCGCACGAGTTCGTCAGCGCCCTGCCCGAGGGCTACGCCACCCGCATCGGTGAGCGGGGCTACTCGCTGTCCGGCGGGCAGCGGCAGCGCATCGCCATCGCGCGCGCGATCCTCGCCGACCCGCGGGTGCTGATCCTCGACGACGCCACGTCCGCCGTCGACCCGAGCAAGGAGCACGAGATCCGCGACGCGCTCACCGAGGTCATGCGGGGCCGCACCACCATCGTCATCGCCCACCGCCCCGCCACGATCGCCCTGGCCGACCGGGTGGTGCTCATCGACGGCGGCCGGGTCGTGGCCGAGGGCACGCACCAGTCGCTGCTCGGCTCCAGCGCCCGCTACCGCCAGGTGCTGGCGTCGGCTGCGCGGCGCGAGGCGCCGGTGGCGGTGGGCCCGGACGACCTTGACGACCCGGCCCGCGAGGGTGCCCCGGCGGCCGATCGCCTGCTCGACGGCGACAGCACCGACGGCGACCGTGCGCCGGCGGGTGGCCGCATCACGCAGGGAGGACGGCGCTGATGTGGATGGGTGCGGGCGTCGACGACGACGCCAAGCTCGACGTGGCCGGCGCGACGCACGTGCTGCGGCGGTCGGCCGGGCTGCTGCGGCCGCACCGCCGGCGGGTGGTCGGCGCCGTGGCCATGGTGGTGCTGTGGACCTGCACCGTGCTGGCCGGCCCGTACCTGGTGCGCGTCGGCATCGACCAGGGCATCAAGCCGCGCGATGCCGGCACGCTCAACCTGGCGGTCATCGGCTACGTGGTCGTGGCGGTCCTGGCGTACGTCACGAACCGGCGGCAGATCGCCCTGATCAGCCGGGTGGGCGAGGACTTCCTGCGCGAGCTGCGCAACCGGGTGTTCCATCACCTGCAGCGGCTGTCGATGCCGTTCTACGACCGGTCGAAGGCCGGCGTGCTCGTGTCGCGCATGACCTCCGACGTCGACTCGCTGTCCGAGCTCATCCAGATGGGCCTGGCGATGTTCGTGTCGAACGCGCTGCTGCTCGTGGTGTCGCTGATCGTGCTGGCGTCGGTGTCGTGGCAGCTGCTGCTGGTCTGCCTGGTGGCC
Organism: Acidimicrobiales bacterium; assembly: GCA_016936035.1. Lineage (GTDB taxonomy): Bacteria > Actinomycetota > Acidimicrobiia > Acidimicrobiales > VFJN01 > ZC4RG19. The sequence continues at coordinate 1,997 of JAFGPU010000369.1, read as the reverse complement.
CTGCCTCCTGTGGTCGTGGCCAGCGTCAAGTTCCAGCGCGACTCCAACGACGCCTACCTCGAGGTGCGCGACAACATCGGCAACACGCTGTCGCACCTGCAGGAGGGCATCGCCGGGGTGCGGGTGGTGCAGGCGTACGGCCGCGAGGACGTCGAGGTCGACCGGTTCGAGCAGGGCAACCGCGAGCTCTACGACAGCCACATGCGGTCGGTGGCGATCTCCGCCTGGTACCTGCCGGTCATCGAGCTGGCGGGCTGGGGCACGACGGCGCTGGCCCTCGGCGTCGGCGGGTGGTGGGTGCACAACGACGCGCTCACCATCGGCACCGTGGCGTTCTTCGTGCTCACGCTGTCGAACCTGTTCGAGCCGGTGCAGCAGCTCAGCCAGCTGTTCAACATGGTGCAGTCGGCCGGCGCGGGCCTGCAGAAGCTCTACGAGCTGCTCGACACGCCCGTCGACGTGGCCGAGCGCCCGGCGGCGGTCGACCTGCCCGAAGTCGGCGACCTCGAGGTGGACGGCGTGTCCTTCGCCTACGGCGACGGGCCCCGGGTGCTGCGCGACGTCACGCTGCGCATCCCCGCGGGGTCGCGCCTGGCGCTGGTCGGGCCGACCGGCGCCGGCAAGTCGACGCTGGCCAAGCTGGCGGCGCGGCTGTACGACCCGACCGAGGGCCACGTCCGCTTCGGCGGTGTCGACCTGCGCGATGCCACGCTGGCGTCCCTGCGGGGCCGCATCGTCGTCATCCCCCAGGAGGGCTTCCTCTTCAACGGGTCGATCCGCGACAACGTGCGGCTCGCCCGGGCCGACGCCACCGACGCCGAGGTCGACGACGCCCTGCGGGCCGTGGGCGCCTACGAGCGGTTCGCAAGCCTGGCCGACGGGCTCGACACCGAGGTGCGCGAGCGGGGCAGCCGCCTGTCGGCGGGCGAGAAGCAGCTCGTGTCGCTGGCGCGCGCCGCGCTGGCCGACCCGGCGGTGCTGGTGCTCGACGAGGCGACGTCCAGCCTCGACCCGGGCACCGAGGCGCTGGTCGAGGGGGCGGTCGACCGCCTGCTCGAGGGCCGGACGGTGATCGTGATCGCCCACCGCCTGTCGACGTCCGAGCGGGCCGACGTGGTCGGCGTGGTCGACGGGGGCGAGCTCGTCGAGCTGGGCCCCCACGAGCAGCTGGTGACCCGGGACGGCGCCTACGCCGCGCTCTACCAGACGTGGGTCGCGGGCACGGGCGCGCCGGCGCCAGGCTCACCGGTCGGGCCCTCGCCGGCCCGGGGATGACCGGTCGGGCTCACGCCGGCGCAGCGACCATTACCTCGCCGGTAATCGCCACGCCCCTCGGCGTCCGTCACCATCGCCGGGACGGCATCCCCGCCGTCGATCGACCGGAAAGGACGCGCCCGATGGCCGCCTACGCCCTGGCCCACCTCCGTACCCCCAACCTGCACCCCGACGTGCTCGACTACATCGAGCGCATCCAGGCGACGCTCGACCCGTTCGGCGGGCGCTTCATCGTGCACGGCGCCGAGGTCGAGGTGCACGAGGGCGACTGGCCGGGCACCGTCGTCATCATCGAGTTCCCCGACGTCGAGGCCGCCCGGCAGTGGTACGACTCGCCCGCCTACCAGGCGATCCTGCCGCTGCGGACCGACCACATCGAGGGGGAGGCGATCATCGTCGACGGCGTCGGCCCGGACTACGACCCGTCGGCCACCGCTGCCCGGCTGCGGAGCCTGGCCGCCGCCGGCTGACCGAAGGGCTGGCCGCCGCCGGCTGACCGAGGCGGTCCTGCCGGCCGACCGAGGCGGTCTGCGGCTGAGGGCCACCGACGACGCCGGTCGGGGGCCCTCGCTTGGCCGGCGGCACGACGCCGGGCCTCACCTGGGGCAACTGGTCTCGCTGGTACGGGCGGGCAGGTTGTTTCACCTTGTTCCGATTTCGGGGCGGCTTTCGGAACAAGGTGACACGCGGCGGTGGGTGGGTGCGGTGGTGGCCTGGTGGTC
>JAFGPU010000368.1 GCA_016936035.1 Acidimicrobiales bacterium | reverse complement strand
GGTATGGCCTCGTGGAAGGCGATCGACGCGGTCTCGGCCCGGCCCCGGCCGGTGGGGTCGTGCAGGTTGACGTGGTACTCGCCGGGGCGGCTGCCGTCGGGTGCCGGTGGCGTGTAGTAGGCGGCGGGGGCGTCGGCGGCGAGGTAGTCGGGCACCGGGGTGAGCTCGCAGGGCGCCTGGGGCAGGATGCCGAACCAGTCGCCCATCGCCTCGCGGGCCGCATCCAGGCAGGCGCCGGCGTGGGCCATGATCTCGTCGCCGTCGCGGTAGCGCAGGTCGGCGTCGTCGAGCAGGCGGCTGAAGATCGTGGCCAGGTCGCTGGTGCCGAACTCGCGGGCGCCCAGCTCGGCGTACTGGGCGGGCAGCGTCCCGGTGACCTCGGCCATGCCGATGGCGTGCAGCTCGTCGGGCGTGAGGGGCAGGCCGGTGTGCAGCTCGACCAGCGCCTGGTAGAGGTCGGCGCCGCCCTCGAGGTGGACGAGCCCCGGCCGCTCGTCGGGGCGGGCGGCGGGCAGCAGCTCGTCGCGCAGGACGGCGTGGTAGCGCTCGAACGCCGGGCGCACCGACTCGCCGACGACGGAGGTGAGCTCGGCCCGCCACGACTCGAGGTCGTCCCAGCCGTCGGGCCCGCTCAGGTTGGCGAACGGGTCGTCGGCGAGAGGGGACGCGAGGTAGCCCGTCAGCTGGTTGATCGACCGCTCGATGTTGATGCGGGCGGGCGTGCGTCCGGCGGCGAGCGCGGCGCGGAAGCGGTCGGCGGCCTGGTCGAGCATGGTGCCGTACCGGCGGGCACGGTCGAGCGCCATGACCGCGTGGTCGGGCTCGGGCGCGTTGAGCTGCCCGGCGGTGACGAGCAGGTCGGCGTGGACGCCGTCGAGCTGGTCCCACGCCATCTCGGCGAGGCGCAGGTCGATGCCCCGGATGGCGTCGTCGAGCTCGTGGACCAGCAGGGCGCGGGTGTCGGCATCGGTCTCGTCCAGCGGGCCGTCGAGGGCCGCGGCCTGGTCGCGCAGGCGCACCCAGGTGGTGCGCAGCCGCTGCTCGGCCGCCGCGGACAGGTCGTCGACGCGGTCGTCGTAGCGGTGGTCGCCGAGGAACGTGGCGAACAGCGGGCTGGCCTCGAGCCGGGCCTCCCAGTACTCGTCGGCCAGCGCGCGGAGGTCGTCGTGGGCGGTCACGGCCCCATGCTGGCCGACGCGGGCGCCGGTCAGGGAGCGGTTTGCCGGAGCGGATCGTCGGCCCGGGCGGCGTCGGGGTCGAGCGCCCGGCGCGGGTGGCGACCGTCGACGTAGCCGAGGAACGGCGGGAAGACGTTGTAGCCGAGCAGCTCCTGCAACCGGGCGGGGAGCCGGCGGACGGTGTCGGGCGGGACGGCGACCAGCTGGGTCTCCTGGGGACGCAGCCACGAGACGACGTACTCGAGCAGCAACCCGGGGCGGGGCCGGTCGGTGGTGTTGGCGCCGCCGCCGTGCCACAGGCCCCCGAGGTAGATGAGCAGCGACCCCGCCGGCATCGTGGCGGGGACGGCCTCGCTCTCGTCGGGGCGCCGGTCCTCGGGCCAGCGGTGGCTGCCGGGCACGAGGCGGGTGGCGCCGTTGCGGGCGGTGAAGTCGCACAGCGCCCACATGCTGTTGACGACCACCGGGTCGTGCGGGCGGGGGAGGGGGTACACGTCCTCGTCGCGGTGGAGCACCTGGGCCGACTCGCCGGCGCCGATCTGCAGCGCCACCGGGGCCGAGAACTGGTAGTGCCCGCCGAGGGCGTGATCGAGCGCGCCGAGCAGCAGGGGGTGCACCGCCAGGTCGTCGAACGACCGGGTCTTGGCGAACACGGCGTACACCCGCTGCGTGCGGAACCCCTCGAAGACGTTGCGGCCGGTCGGGGTGGCCTCGAGCAGCTCGTCGAGTGCCGCTCGGCGGGCGTCGACGTCGGCGGGCGGCAGCACCCTCTCGACCAGCGCGTAGCCGTGCTCGTCGAGCGAGGCGGCCACGTCGTGGTGGCCGGCGTCCGCCCCGAGCCGGTGCAGCGTCATCGCCTCCGACCGTAGCGGGAATCGCTTCCGTCGTCCCTGGTCGCGGTCCCTAGTGTCGGGCCATGAACCGCACGTCGGCTGCTCCCCCTGTCTCGGCCGCGCCCCTCGTGCGCCTGTGGCGCTACGCGGGCGGCCACCGGCGCACGGTCGTGGGCGCCATCGGCTTCAGCGTGCTCAACAAGCTCGCCGACGTCGTGCCCGAGCTGCTCATCGGCGTGGCGGTCGACGTCGTGGTGCGGGCCGAGGATTCGCTCGTCGCCACGGTGCTGGGCATCGAGGATCGCTTCGATCAGCTCGTCGTGCTCGCGCTCGTCAACGTGGCCGTGTGGGTGGTCGAGTCCATCACGGACTTCGTCGCCCAGGTGCTGTGGCGGAACCTGGCCCAGACCATCGAGCACGAGGCCCGCATCGACGCCTACCGCCACGTCCAGCGGCTCGAGCTCGCGTGGTTCGAGGACCAGTCGACCGGCGGCCTGCTGTCGATCCTCAACGACGACGTCAACCAGCTCGAGCGCTTCCTCGACGTCGGCGCCAACGAGCTGGTGCGCACCGCGGTCAACGTGGTGTTCGTCGGGGTCGTGTTCTTCGTGGCCGAGCCGGTGCTCGGCGTGGTCGCCTTCGTCCCCATCCCGCTGATCGTGTGGGCCTCGGTGCGCTACCAGCGGCGACTCGAGCCCCGCTACACCGCCGTGCGGCAGGCCGCCGGCGACCTGGGCGGGCTGCTGGCGAACAACGTGTCGGGCATCGCCACCATCCGCTCGTTCACCGCCGAGGAGCGCGAGTCCGACCGGGTGGCGGCGGCCAGCGGCGTCTATCGCGAGGCCAACCGGCGGGCGATCACGCTGTCGTCCGCATTCATCCCCCTCATCCGCATGGCCATCCTGGCGGCCTTCACCGTCACCCTGCTCGTCGGCGGGCGGGCGGCGCTCGACGGGACGCTCGAGGTGGGCGTCTTCTCGGTGCTCGTGTACATGACCCAGCGGCTGCTGTGGCCCCTGACCCGGTTGGGCGAGACCTTCGACCTCTACCAGCGGGCCATGGCGTCGACGCGTCGCATCCTCGACCTGCTGGCCGTCGATCCCACCATCGTCGACGGCCCGGGCGCGCTGCCCGCCCCCCTCCGGGGCGAGGTGGCGTTCGAGCGGGTGCGCTTCTCGTACGCGCCGGCGACCGGGGACGGGTCGGCGACGGGGCGGCCCGTCCTCGACGGCTTCGACCTGCGGGTGCCCGCGGGCGAGACCCACGCCATCGTCGGATCGACCGGCGCCGGGAAGTCGACCGTGGTCAAGCTGCTCCTGCGCTTGTACGAGGCCGGCGACGGGCGCATCGCCCTCGACGGGGTCGGCATCGACGAGGTGCCGCTCGTCGAGCTGCGACGGGCCATCGGCTATGTGGGCCAGGACGTCTTCCTGTTCCAGGGCACCGTCCGCGACAACATGGCCTACGGCCGCCCCGACGCCACCGACGACGAGATCGTCCGGGCGGCCCGGCTGGCCGAGGCGCACGACTTCATCTGCGCCCTGCCCGACGGCTACGACACCGTCGTGGGCGAGCGGGGGCAGAAGCTGTCCGGCGGGCAGCGCCAGCGGCTGTCGATCGCCCGGGCCATCCTCAAGGACCCGGCCGTCCTCGTGCTCGACGAGGCGACCTCGGCGGTCGACAACGAGACCGAGGCGGCGATCCAACGATCGCTCGAGCTGGTGGGGCGCGACCGCACGGTCGTCGTCATCGCCCACCGGCTCTCCACCGTGCGCCACGCCGACCGCATCCACGTGCTGGAGGACGGGCGGGTCGTCGAGTCGGGCACCCACGACGACCTGGTCGCGGCCCGGGGCCTGTACGCGGCGCTGTGGCGGATCCAGACCGGCGAGGTGCACGCGCTCCCCGAGGCCGAGACGGCCTGAGCCGCGGGGCCCGGAGGTCAGCCCGGGAAGTCGCCGGCGTCGAGGCGCACGGCCCGCAGCAGGTCGGTGACCTGGTCGAGGTGCTCGTCGGCGAGCGCGGTGAGGCCGAATCCGGTGGCGCTGACGGCCTCGGTGGCCTTGTCGACGACCCGGCGACCGTCGTCGGTGATCTCGGCCAGGGTGGTGCGCCGGTCGGTCGGGTGGGGCACGCGTCGCACCAGGCCCTGCTTCTCGAGGCGGTCGATGATGTTGGTGACGCTGGTGGGGTGCAGCATCAGCCGGCTGCCCATCTTGCCCATGGGCAGGGCGCCCTGGCGGCTGAACGCCAGCAGGACCAGCGCCTCGAGCCGGGCGAAGGTGAGGTCGAACGGGCGGAGGGCTTCCTCGGCGCGGGCGAGGATGATCTGGTGGACCCGCATGATCGAGGTGGTGGCGGCCATGGCGGCCGGTGCGCCCCAGTCGCGGGCCTCCCACTGGCGGCGGGCCTCGGCGATGGCGTCGAAGCCCAACGGTCGAGGGTTGGACACGGCCCTCATCTTATGTGGACGCCCACCTGTCGTGACACCACCAGTCGGATGTCATCATGTTGGACCATCGACTCTCGGTCGACAGAAACTAGGGGTTCCGAGTATCCTCGCGTGCACGGTTCGACATCGGGGAGTCACCGAAAGGCTGCGGCTGGCGGGGGGCGACCAGATGCGGTCCGACGTGGCGGTCGCTGCGACGACGTGTGGCTCGGCCGGGCCCGGCTCCCCCTGGGCCCGGCCAAGTCACATGTCGCCGACGCTCGATCGGTGCACGCCC
>JAFGPU010000367.1 GCA_016936035.1 Acidimicrobiales bacterium | reverse complement strand
TGGCTCGACGGCACGCTGGTCGACCCCGGCGACGCCGTCGTGTCGGTGTTCGACCACGGCTTCACGGTGGGCGACGGCGTCTTCGAGACCCTCAAGGTGACCGGCGGCCGGCCCTTCGCCGTGCGGCGCCACCTCGAGCGGCTGCACCGGTCGGCGCACGGCCTCGGTCTGAACGTGCCGATCACCGATGCCACCCTGCGCGAGGTCATCGACCAGGTGGTCGACGCGGCCGGGCTCGACCTGGCGCGCCTGCGCATCACCCTGACCGCCGGCGCCACACCCCTCGGCCCGGGGCGCGGCAGCGCGTCACCGACGCTGGTCGTCGCCGCCGGCCCGCTGACCCCGTGGGAGCCCGACACGGACGCCGTCACCGCGCCGTGGCCCCGCAACGAGCGCTCGCCGGTGACGGGCGTGAAGACCACGTCCTACGCGGAGAACGTGGTCGTCCTCGCCGAGGCGCAGAAGGTGGGTGCCACCGAGGCGCTCGTGCCCAACACGGTGGGCAACCTGTGCGAGGGCACGGGGTCGAACGTGTTCGTGGCGATCGGCGACAGGCTGGTCACGCCGCCGCTGATGGCGGGGTGCCTGGCCGGGGTCACCCGAGCGCTGGTGCTCGAGCTCCTCCCCGACGCCGACGAGGAGGACGTCCCCATGGCAGCCCTCACCGAGGCGGACGAGGTGCTGCTCACCTCGACCACCCGCGACGTGCAGCCGCTGCGGTCGCTCGACGGCCGGCCCCTGCCCGGCGTCGACGGCCCGTTCGCCCGGCGTGCGATGACGGCCGTCGCCGACCTCCGGACCCACCAGCTCGATCCCTGACCGCCATCGCGACCCGAGCAGGACCGCGGCCCGGCTGGCGGCAAGGGCTCTTCCGAGGTGGCAGGAGATGCGCACCTGGCCGGACAGCCGTGATCGCGTCGCGTGGCGGCAGGGGTCAGAGCGGACGGAGGTGGACGACATCGCCGACCGCGAGCGTCCTGCGATGGCCCTCGACCGTTTCGACCACGAGGTGACCCTCGTCCGTGACGTCGACGGCCGTGCCCTCGACGTCGTCGGCGCCCAGGTCGACCCGCACCCGCCGGCCGAGCGTGGCGGACCGGGCCCGCCAGTCCGCGAGCAGCCCGGCCGGGCCCGACCGCAGCAGGGCGCCGTACCGGTCGTCCAGGTGCCGGAGGAAGGCGATCAGCAACCCGACCCGGTCGACCTCGGGCCCGACCCAGTTGAGCGCCGTGGCGAGATCGGCGACCTCGGCGAGCCCGGCGTCCAGCACGACCTCGTCGCGGGGCGGCCACGTCACGTTGAGCCCGATGCCGACCACCACGACCGCCCGGTCGTGCGGCGCAGGCGCCCGGTACCCGCCGGAGATCGTGCTTCCGGCCGGCCAGTCGGCCTCGGCCAGGATGCCCGCGAGCTTGCGCTCGCCGTCGTCGGAGGCGAGAACCAGGTCGTTCGGCCACTTCAGCCGGGACGAGACCCCAGCGACGTCCGCCACGGCGTCGACCATCGCCACCGCGGCGGCCATCGAGGTCGCACCCGCGACACGGGCGGGGGGCCGCAGCAGCACCGAGACGAGCAATGACCCGCCGGGCGGCGCCACCCACGACCTGGCCCGCCGGCCCCGACCCGCACGCTGGTGATCGGCCACGACGACGATGCCCTCGGGCGCACCGTCGCGGGCCAGATCCAGCGCGTCGGCGTTGGTGGAGCCCGTCTCCGCCACCCATCTGACGTCCGCGAACCGGGTGCCGGCGAGCGCGGCGCGGACCCGATCGGCCGCCGCCCCCACCAGGTCATCGCCCTCGAATCTGGCACCACCCTCCGACATGCCCGTAAACATAAGGTGTGCTCTCGAAGATCTTGATCGCCAATCGGGGTGAGATCGCGGTGCGGGTCATCAGGGCCTGCCGCGATCTCGGCATCACCTCCGTCGCCGTCTACTCCGACCTCGACCGCGACAGCCTGCACGTGCGGCTGGCCGACGAGGCGTACGCGCTCGGAGGTCAGACGGCCGCCGAAAGCTACCTCGACACCACCAAGATCCTCGACATCATCGAGCGGTCCGGCGCCGACGCCGTGCACCCCGGCTACGGCTTCTTCAGCGAGAACACCGACTTCGCCCGCGCCATCACGGCCCGGGGCGTCACGTTCATCGGCCCGCCCCCCGAGGCCATCGAGATCATGGGCGACAAGGTGTCGTCGCGCCTCGCAGCTCAGGAGGCCGGGGTCGAGGGCGTGCCCGGCACCACCGAGTTCCTCAGCTCCGGCGACGAGGTCGTGGCGTTCGGCGACGAGCACGGCTGGCCCGTGGCCATCAAGGCGGCGTACGGCGGCGGCGGTCGCGGCATGCGGGTGGTGCACTCGTCCGACGAGGCGGCCGCGGCGCTCGAATCCGCCCAGTCCGAGGCGCTCAAGGGCTTCGGCCGCAGCGAGTGCTACGTCGAGCGCTACCTGACCTGGCCCCGCCACATCGAGATGCAGGTGTTCGCCGACACGCACGGCAACGCCGTGTGGGTGGGTGAGCGCGACTGCTCGGCCCAGCGCCGGCACCAGAAGCTCATCGAGGAGAGCCCCGCCCCCCTGTTCCCCGACGAGGTCCGCCAGGCCATGGGCGAGGCCGCGGTCAAGGTCACCCGAGCCTGCGGCTACGTCAACGCCGGCACGGTCGAGTTCCTCTACCAGGACGGCAACTTCTACTTCCTCGAGATGAACACGCGGCTGCAGGTCGAGCACCCTGTCACCGAGCTCGTGACCGGCCTCGACCTCGTCGCCGAGCAGATCCGGGTGGCGTCGGGCGAGCCGCTCTCGTTCGGCCAGGACGACATCCTCCGCCGGGGCCACGCCATCGAGGTGCGCATCAACGCCGAGGACCCCGCGGGCGGCAAGTTCCTGCCCTCGCCGGGCCCGATCACCAAGCTGCGCGTGCCCCAGGGCTACGGCGTGCGCTGGGACGGCGGCTACGAGGCCGGCGACGAGGTCAGCCAGTTCTACGACAACCTCGTCGGCAAGCTCATCTGCTGGGGCGCCGACCGCGAGGTGGCGATCGCCCGCACGATCCGGGCCCTCGAGGAGTTCGAGATCGCCGGCACGGCCACCACCATCCCGGCCGACCTCGCGATCCTGCGCCATCCCGAGTTCGTGGCCGGCGAGCACTCCACCAAGTGGGTCGAGGATCGCCTCGACCTCTCGTCGACCGCGGCCCCGACCGCCCCGGCGGGCGACGCCGACGACGGCGAGGAGCGCGAGCCCAAGGTGCGCCGCGACGTCGACGTCGAGGTGAACGGGCGCCGCTTCGGCGTCACCGTGTGGGTGCCCGAGTCGCAGGTGGGTGCCGTCGCCGTCGCCGGGGGTGGCGCCGGCGGCAAGGTCGCGCCCCGCCCTCGCCGCTCCGCGGGTGCGTCGGCTGCCGCCGCAGGCAGCGGCAGCGTGACCGTGCCGATGCAGGGCACGATCGTCAAGGTGCTGGTGTCTGCGGGCGACAGCGTCGACGTGGGCCAGACGGTGTGCGTGCTCGAGGCGATGAAGATGGAGAACAACATC
>JAFGPU010000366.1 GCA_016936035.1 Acidimicrobiales bacterium | reverse complement strand
GCTCGCACCGGAACGCCACGGCGGGCCGTCGTCCCGCACCGGCGCAGGTCGCCGGCGGCCTCAGCCGTCGCGCCGCCGGACCTTGCGTAGCAGGACCTCCTGCACCACCGTCGCCACATGGGTGCCGTCCTCGGTGAACACGTAGCCCACGCTGACGCCCCGCGAACTCATCAGGCCGTGGCAGGTGAACGTCTGCAGGTGCCACCGGTCGGCGGCCATCGGGCGGTGGAAGTAGATGGCGTGGTCGAGGCTGGCCGAGAAGAACTGGCCCTCGAACGGCTGATCGAGGGCCAGCTCCGGATAGAGCGACACGACGGCCTCGGTGGGCAGGTCGTCGGACAGGTAGGCGAGGCCCGCAGCCTGCAGTCCCGGGTCGGCGCCGATGGGGTCGGCCACCTTGAGCCACGAGGTGGACACGCCCCGCTTGCGGGGCGCGGTCCGGCGCTCGAACAGCGGGCTCCACCCGTCGGGGGGCAGCTCGGACGGCCCACCGACGGTCGGCATGACTGCGGTCTGCACCTGGGGTGCCTCTTCGTCGACCTGGTACGACGCGGTCATCTCCAGGATGACGCCGACCGACTGGCGCGCCGTGACCCGCCGGGTGGAGAACGACCGGCCGTTGCGCACCCGGTCGACCTCGTAGCGGATCGGCTCGGTGTGGTCGCCGGAGCGGATGAAGTACGCGTGCAGCGAGTGCACCCGGAACGCCGGGTCGACCGTGAACGACGCCGCCCGGAGTCCCTGGGCGACGATCTGCCCGCCGTACAGGCCGCCCCACGGGTACCGGGGACCCGTGCCCACCCAGACGTCGGTGCCGTGCGGTTCGAGCGCCATCATCGTCGCGAAGTCCACGCTCGCAGTCTCGGCGCCGGTCGTGCGTCGCCGCCATTCGCCACGACGGCGCCCACCGCGCACGGCACCCCGCGACACCGAGCGGACCCTGCCGTGGCCGGGGCAGTCCGAACGGCGTGCCCGCTGTCGGTCCGCCCGGGGCAGGATGGGGAGGTGCCGCCCGACACGCTGCTCGCCGCCGTGGTCGCCGCCACCGACGAGGTGGTGGCCACCCGGGCGCGCTCCACCAAGGTCGCGGCGCTGGCCGGCCTGCTCGCCCAGCTCGTCGGCGACGAGCTGCCCGTCGTCGTGGCCATGCTCACCGGGACGCCCCGGCAGGGGCGCATCGGCATCGGTTGGCGCACGGTGGCGGCCGTCGACGTCGACCCGGCGGACACCCCCACGCTCACCGTGCTCGAGGTCGACCGGGCCCTCGACGAGCTGGCCGGCCTGCGCGGCGCCGGGTCGCAGAAGGCCCGGGCCGACCTGCTGGCCTCGGTGCTCGGCCGTGCGACCGCCACCGAGCAGGACCTCGTGCGCCGGCTGCTCGTGGGCGAGCTGCGCCACGGGGCGCTCGAGGGCCTGGTCACCGATGCGACGGCCAAGGCGTTCGGCGTGCCGCTCGCCGCGGTGCGACGCGCCGCCATGCTGGCCGGCGACCTGCCCCGCGTCGCCGTGATCGCCCGCGACGAGGGTGCCTCGGGGCTCGCGGCCGTCGGGCTGACGCTGCTGCGGCCCGTCAAGCCGATGCTGGCCCAGACCGCCGCTGACGTCACCGAGGCGCTCGCCCTCGCCACGGGCGTCAAACCCGGCGACCAGCCCCGACCGGCATCGGTCGAGTGGAAGCTCGACGGCGCCCGCATCCAGGTGCACCGGTCCGGCGACCAGGTGCGCATCTACACCCGCAACCTCAACGACGTCACCGACCGCCTGCCCGGCATCGTCGAGCTGGTGGCGTCGCTGCCCGCCACCGCGCTGGTGCTGGACGGCGAGGCGGTCGGCGTCGACGAGGACGAGCTGCCCCGGGTGTTCCAGGACACGATGCGCGCCTTCGGCCAGCAGGACGGGGTCGCCGGCGCGGGGCTGCAGTCGCGGTTCTTCGACCTGCTCCACCTCGACGGCGACGACCTCATCGACGAACCGCTGACCGAGCGCCTCGCCGCGCTCGAGCGGGTGGCGGGCCCGTGGCGCATCCGGGGCGTGATCACATCGGACCCCGCCGAGGCGCAGGCCCTGTTGGACGAGGCGCTGGCGACGGGCCACGAGGGCGTGATGGTCAAGGACGCGGCGTCCACCTACGAGGCGAGCCGCCGGGGCGGTGCGTGGCGCAAGGTCAAGCCGGTGCACACGCTCGACCTGGTGGTGCTGGGCGTCGAGTGGGGCAGCGGCCGCCGGCGGGGCTGGCTGTCGAACATCCACCTGGGCGCCCGCGACCCCGGCACGGGCGAGCTGGTCATGGTGGGCAAGACGTTCAAGGGCATGACCGACGAGCTGCTGGCGTGGCAGACCCAGCGGTTCCTGGAGCTGGAGACCGGGCGCGACGGCGGCGTCGTGTGGGCGCGACCGGAGCAGGTCGTCGAGATCGCCCTCGACGGCGTGCAGGCGTCGACCCGCTACCCGGGGGGCGTGGCGCTGCGCTTCGCCCGGGTCCGCCGCTACCGAGACGACAAGTCCGCCGCCGAGGCCGACACCATCGACACCGTGCGCGCCATGCTGCCGGCCGCCCGCCCGGCGGGATGACCAGCGCCGGCGATCGTCGCCCCAGCGACCTCGGCGGGCGCCGCGACCCCGGCGAGACCCGCGAACCCGGCGACCCCGGCGCGGCGCCGCGGCTGCGCCCGCCCCGCCACCAGGTCGACCGCCGGGCCATCGGACAGTGGACGGTCCACGCCGCGCTCACGGCCCTGGCGGTGGTCGTCGCCCTGATGGTGGTGGTCGGCCTGGTCGCGCCGGGGCCAGGGTGGGCGGCGGCCACGCTCGGCGCCGCGGCCGCCGCCGGCGTCGCCTACGTGGTGGCGATGCCCCGGATCCGGTACCGGGTGCACCGCTGGGAGGTCACCGACGACGCGGTCTACACCAAGGCCGGCTGGCTCACGCACGAGTGGCGGGTGGCGCCCCTGTCGCGCGTGCAGACGGTGGACGCACGGCGCGGACCGCTCCAGCAGGCGTTCGGCCTGTCGTCGGTGCGCATCACCACGGCCTCGGCTGCGGGCGCCGTGACGATCGACGGGCTCGATCGCGCGCTGGCCGCCGACCTCGTCGAGACGCTGACCGCGCGCACCCACGCGACGCCGGGGGACGCCACGTGACCGCGGGCGGCCCGACCGACCCCACACCCGCAGGCTCGACGCCCGCAGTCCCCCCAGCGGACGACCGGGCACCGACCGGCCCCGCAGCCGCCGACCCCACACCCGCCGACCCCGCGCCGGGCGCCGCCGAGGTGCCCTGGCAACGCCTCGACGCGCGCATGATCGCCGTGGACCTGACCCGCCTGGCCGCCTCGCTGGTCCCTCTGGGCATCGCGGTGCTGCTGCGCAACGCCGACGCCGCGGCGGTGGTCTCGACCCTCCGGACGCTCGCCCTCATCGCCGCGGTCGGGTCCGTGCTCGACCTGCTCCGGTGGACGACGACCTGGTATCGCGTCACCGACGCACGCGTCGAGGTGCGCAGCGGGATCGTGACCCGCCGGCACCGCTCGATGCCCCGCGATCGCATCCGCCGGGTCGACACCACGGCCAAGCTGCTCCACCGCGCCTTCGGCCTGTCGGTCGTCACCCTGGCCACCGGCGAGCACGCCCGCTCGTCCGACGACGAGCTCGAGCTCGACGCGGTCACGACCCGCGACGCCGTCCGGTTGCGCAGGCGCCTGCTCGGTGCCGGCGCCGACCCGGGCGGGGCGCCCGCAGCCGTCACGCCACCCGAGGCACCGGAGGCGCCCGGGGTGGCGGACGACCGGCACGGCGCCGACGACGAGGAGCTCGACGGCGAGGTCCTGGCGTCGCTCGACTGGCGATGGGCGCCGTACGACGTGCTGTCGTTCTGGACCCTGGCGCTGCCCGCCCTGCTGCTCGGCGGCATCCTGCAGGCGCTGCAGTCGATCGGCGTCCCCCTGCGCGAGGT
>JAFGPU010000365.1 GCA_016936035.1 Acidimicrobiales bacterium | reverse complement strand
GGTAGCCCACCTCCAGGCTCTCGGTCAGGCCCATCTCCTTGAGCTTGCGGACGTCGACCTTGAACGGGGCCATCTCCCGGCCGAGTGACGCGGCCAGGTCACCGGCCCGCACCGCCGGACGCGCCGCGATCAGCCGCAGCACGGTGGTGGTCCAGGGGCCGTGGCGGCTGGCCCGGTCGAGGCGGGCGAGGCGGGCGGTGACCTGCTGCCACTCCTCGTCGGTGAGTTCGGCCCGCTCGCGCAGGGCGATGCGGGGATCGGCACCGGCGTGGTGCAGCTCGATGCGGTACAGGGTCCCCTCGGGGCGGCGGGCCAGCTCGGCCACCAGCTCGGCGCGGTCGACGTAGCCGGCGCGGCGGGCGTCGGCCTCGGTGATGTCGTCGACGTCGACCTCGTCCACGGCGTCGATGCCCAGCTCGCCCACCGGTGTGCGTTGCCGGCCGCCGGCCTTCACCGACGGGCGACGCCACCGCCGGAAGGCGAGCGTGACCGAGCCGTCGGCCAGGCCGGTGTGGAACCGCTGCGGGAACAGCATCGGCGCACCGTACCCGCAGCCTCCCTGGTGGCCCGCGCCTTCCCGATCAAGCGATTGATCGGCTACGGTGCCAGGCATGCCGCGAGGGGGCGCCAGCGCGACAGCCGACCGCGTGCCGCAGGGCCGGGCCCAGCGCGCGCGCATCCTCGCGGCGGCCACCGATCTCATCGCCGCCCACGGCGTCGAGGGCATGACCATGCGCCAGCTGGCCGCCGCCTGCGAGCTCAACATCGCCACGCTGTACCACTACTTCGGCTCGAAGTCCGACCTGCTCGGCGCCATCGTCGACCAGCGCCGCTACGACGCCGGCCTGCGCGACGTGGTCCTTCCGGTCGACGTGTCGCTGACCCCCCGCCGGCGGCTCGAGGCCTTCTTCACCCAGCTCGCCACCCAGTCGCTCGGCGAGTTGCGGCTGTGGCGCCTGCTCATCGGCGAGAGCCTCCGCGACGACGCCGTCGCCCTGGCCGAGGCCCGCCGGCTCTCCGGCATGCTCGAGCAGGCCGTCGACCGCTGGCTCGGCGAGCTGTTCCCCGAGCTCGACGCCGACCCGGCGACGCCCGACCGCGCCGCCGCCACCTCGGTCGTCACCGGCCAGCTGCTCGCCGTGTTCCTCGAGGAGATGCTGCTCGGCGACGCCGAGCGCACCGCCCGGGTCGGGCGCCGGGCGGCTGCGACCGCCGCAGTCGTCTTCCCGGACGCCGCCCAGCCCCCGTCCTCCGCCCCGCCACCGCCCACCTGACGATCCACCGTCGACACCAGGGAGAACACCCACCATGCGCACCGAGATCTGCGAGAAGCTGGGCATCGAGTTCCCGATCTTCGCCTTCAGCCACTGCCGCGACGTCGTCGCCGCCGTGTCCAAGGCCGGGGGCCTGGGCGTGCTCGGCGCCGTGGGCTTCAGCCCCGAGGACCTCGAGATCGAGCTCAAGTGGCTGGACGAGAACGTGGGCGACAAGCCCTACGGCGTCGACATCGTCATCCCCTCGAAGTACGAGGGCATGGACATCGACGACATGACCCCCGAAGAGCTCGAGGCCGAGATGGCCAAGCACATCCCCCAGGAGCACCGCGACTTCGGCAGGAAGGTGCTGGCCGAGCACGACGTGCCCGAGATGCCCGAGGACGAGAAGCACCACGAGCTGCTCGGCTGGACGGCGGTGACCGCCGCGCCCCAGGTCGAGGCCATCCTGCGCCACGACAAGGCCAAGCTCGTCGCCAACGCGCTCGGCACGCCGCCGGCCGACGTCGTCGAGCAGATCCAGTCGACGGGCCGCCTGGTCGGTGCCCTGTGCGGCTCGGTCAAGCACGCCCTGCGCCACAAGGACGCCGGCCTCGACTTCGTCGTCTGCCAGGGCACCGAAGGCGGCGGCCACTGCGGTGAGGTGGCGTCGATGGTGCTGTGGCCCCAGGTCATCGACGCCATCTCGCCCATGCCGGTGCTGGCCGCGGGTGGCATCGGCAACGGCCGGCAGGTGGCGTCCGCCCTGGCGATGGGCGCGCAGGGCGCGTGGACGGGTTCGCTGTGGCTGACGGTCGAGGAAGCCGACGTGCCCCCCGCCCAGATGCAGACCTACGTCGAGGCCACGAGCCACGACACGGTGCGCTCCCGCTCGTTCACCGGCAAGCCCTGCCGCATGCTGCGCAACGACTGGACCGACGCGTGGGAGGGCGACGACTCGCCCGGCACGCTGCCGATGCCGCTGCAGATGATGGTGGCGCTCGACGCCGTGCAGCGGGGGCACCGCTACCCCGAGGCCGCCAAGGACGTGAACTTCAACCCGGTCGGCCAGGTCGTCGGCCAGATGAACCGCGTCGAGCGCACGGCCGACGTGGTGCAGCGCCTGGTGAACGAGTACCTCGAGGCCTGCGAGCGCCTGAACGCGCTCAACGACCGCGCCCTGGCCTGATCGCCGGAACGCGGCGCTACCGCCGCCAGGGCAGGTCGTTCTCGCCCGTCGACTCGAGGTTGGCAGCCAGCGTCTCCGGGTCGAGATCGTCGAGGTCGCCGTCGGTGGCGCCGGCGTCGAACGTGCGCGTCTCGTCGCCACCGCCGACGTAGACCCGGCGCGTGTCCGTGCGCCCACCGCTCGCCGATCCCTCGGGACGTCGCCGACCACCACCGGCGTCGGCCCCCCGATCGTGCTGCTGCTCGTCGCGCCGGCGGCGGCGCGAGAGCCGGATGCGCTTGAGCCCGCGGCCCATGCCCACCGGTGCCGGCTCGCCGGTCTGCACCCACTTGGGCTCGGTGGCCCCCTGCTTGGCGACCACCATGTCGACCACGTACTGGTTGAACTGCATCGGGTCGCTGACCCCGTCGAGGTCACGGAGGCCGGACTCCTCGTTCGCGGACTCGATGTGCAGCGTCGCGTAACCGAACAACCGGCCCGACAGGGTCTGCTCGATGGTGAGGTCGGTGACGCGGACCCAGGGGATGGAGTGGGCTCGCCGGCTGATGATGCCGGAGATGCGCATGATGCGGGTGTCGGTGACGACGTAGCTGGTGTATCGGTCGCCCAGGCGCTTCAGCACCAGGACCAACAGGACCAGGCACAGGACCAGCAACAGGAAGCCGGCGGCGACGAACGACCCGTTGAACGAGATGCCGAGGAAGAGCACCGCGACGACGAGGAAACCGCCGAACAGCAGCGTGTTCTGGACCACGAATGACCTGAACGACGGGTGGTCGTTGTGGATCATGCGCTCGCCGTTACCGAGGTACTGGTCGATGACCTCGTCCGGCAGCGGGAGCACCCGGCGGCGGGTCTCGGCCAGGCTCTCGCCGACCCGGCGCAGCAGGCTCGGCGGGCGCTCGACGACCTCGAGGTCGTCGGGCACGATGTCGGGCTCGGGAGCCCGTCCCCAACCCGAGTAGGGGTCGGATGCGTCGACGTTGTCCAGAGGTTCGAGCTTGCCCGCGAACATCTCCTCTTCTGCGCGCCGACGGCGCAGGAGTTTCACGCGGTCAAGCTCCTGAAGAACTCGGTGAACTTGTCGATGGCGTCCTCGAGAAAGCTGCCGACGTTGCCGAGGAAGTCTCCGAAGGCATTGGCGGTGCCGGTGGGGTTGTGCCACATCGACAGCACGAGGAACGCCGCGGCGGTGACCATAAAGGCTTTCTTGGCATCCATGTCCACTGCGGCCTCCGTGTGAACCGTGCCCCTCCCCGACAAGGGCCCAAGCACCCGAAATACTAGCGATGTCATTCGTGGTGTGGCAATGACTCCTCGTGCAGATCGGTCGTTACCATCGACGCTGATGCCGCTCACCTGGGCCGACAGGCGAGCGCGCGGCGGGCGCGGGTACTGTGCCGCGCGGGAATGCAGCTGGCATGGCGGGCGTCGCTGACCCCCGCGACGAGACGGTTGGGGCACTGGCGAGATGGGCGACCCGCATGGGCCGTGGCAGGACTACGGAGGCCGGACCGGACCGGGCACCCCTGCGCCTCGTCACGTGACGTCCGGCGACGCCCACGGCCGCCACGTGCGCGACCGCCGAGCCGACGACCCGCGCGACGGGAGCAGGGGCGGACCGGGCACAG
Source organism: Acidimicrobiales bacterium (assembly GCA_016936035.1). Classification (GTDB taxonomy): domain Bacteria; phylum Actinomycetota; class Acidimicrobiia; order Acidimicrobiales; family VFJN01; genus ZC4RG19. The sequence goes on along the minus strand of JAFGPU010000365.1, from coordinate 271 downwards.
CGCTGCGTCGAGCCGCCGCCGGCCTGGCGTGGCGCTACGAGTCCTCTCCGCTGTGGGTGCGGGTCACCACCGACATCGTCGCCGCATCGGTCGTGCTCGTACTCATCGTCGGCCTGGCGCTGGCCCTGCGGTCCGACGGCCACCGGCAGGCCTCCGCCGGCGACGGCCCGGCGCCCTCGACGACCGGCGACACCGTCCCGACGACGCCCGCCACCACGACCACCACGGCACCGCCGACCACCACGACCGTGCCCGCGACGACCACCACGGT
>JAFGPU010000049.1 GCA_016936035.1 Acidimicrobiales bacterium | reverse complement strand
TCCGCCGCCGGTCGTCGACCCGGGGGCGGGAGGGAGGGCACAGGGTTCGCGCCGGCAGGTGGTCTGGCATCCTTGGTCCATGGCCGAGCCGGTGCAGCGCCGGGACCGACACGACCGCGTGTCCTCCGGCGCTCGCCCGCCCCGGTGGACGTTCCCCCTCCTCGGCGCCCGCGTGCGCATGAGCGTCGGCATGGCGGCGTGCGTGGTGCTGGCTGCGGCCGTCCTGGTGTGGCGCCCGCCGCAGGTCGAGGCCTGGGTTCCCCTCGCCGTCGTGCTGAGCGTGGCGTTGTCGACGCTGGTGCACGAGGGAGCGCACGCGTGGGCGGCCCACAACCTGGGGTACCGCGTCGAGTGGGTCGTCCTCGGGGGCTTCGTGGGGGTGACGGCCTACTTCGGGCGCGACGACCGGCCCCTCGAGCGGGCAGCGGTGGCCCTGGCCGGGCCCGCGGCCAGCGCGGTGCTGGTGCTCGGGCTGATCGGGCTGCGCGCCACGCTGGCGCCGTCCACCACGGTGGTCGCGCTGGTGGAGGTGGCGATCGGGCTCAACGCGCTGGCTCTCGTCGCCAACATGCTGCCGGTCGGCGGCACCGACGGCGCCCACCTGCTGCGGGGCCTGTTCCAGCACCGGCGCCGGCGCGATCCGCGGCATGACCCGTCCGCCGACGCAGCTCCGTGCGGCCCGCAGGCCCCGGCTGGGGCGCGCGCCGAGCCGCCCCCTACGCTGGACAGCGATGTTCCTGGGTGAAGACCTACTGGCGTACCTGGTCCTGGCGCTGGGCGCGGCCATGGCCGTGGGCAGCCTGGCGGCGATCGTCCGCCCGCCGGAGGCCCCCAAGGAGGGCGAGCTGGCCCGGGCACCGCTCAGTCGCAGCGTGGTCATGATCGTCGTCGGGACCGTGGCCGCCGTCTGGGCCCTGGCCAGCCTCCTGTCCGGCTGATCCGCGATGCGACCCCGCAGATCGCCCGCGCCGGCGTCCGGGGCCGATCCCCCCACCGGCGGGGCCGCGGGCGCCGACGCCGCGCCGCGCCTGGCCGCGCAGGTCGGCTTCCTGCTCGAGGCCGACCGGCTCAAGTCGGTGCTGCGACGGGGCCACGTCGCCGACGGTTCGCGCTACGAGAACTCCGCCGAGCACTCGTGGACGCTGGCGCTGATGGCCGTCGTGCTCGCCGAGCACGCGACCGAGCCCGTTGACGTCGCCACGGTGGTGCGCATGGTGATCATCCACGACCTGGTCGAGGTCGACGCCGGTGACACCTACATCTACGACGAGGCGTCGCAGGCCGACAAGGACGAGCGCGAGCGGCGGGCGGCCGACCGCCTCTTCGGCCTGCTGCCCGACGCCCAGGGGCGCGAGCTTCGCCGGCTGTGGGACGAGTTCGAGGCCGGGGACTCGCCCGAGGCGCGCTTCGCCCGGTCGCTCGACCGGTTCGCCGGCTTCCTCCTCAACCACGCGAGCGGGGGTGCGTCGTGGCGCGAGAACGGTGTCACGGCCGATCGGGTGCACGCCATCAACCAGCGCATCGACGCCGGCGCGCCGGCGTTGTGGGACGAGGTGCAGCGCCGCCTGTCGATGGCGGTCGCCGAGGGATGGATCGACCCCGGTCCGGACCCCCAGCCCTGACCTGACCGCGGCTCAGTGCTGCCAGCGCGTCGGCGCTGTGCGGGCCTCAGCCCTGATCTGACCTGGCCGGGGCTCAGCGCCGCAGGTACCTCGGCGCTGTGCGGGGCCTCAGCGCTGACCGGACGGCACCCGTTCGAGCTTGAGCCCCAGCGACTCGAGCGTCTGGAACGGCCGGTGGTAGCCACGTTCGAGGTGGTGGATGCCGTGCAGCGTCGACGACCCGTCGGCGACGGCGGCAGCGATGACCGACGAGAACCCGGCGCGCACGTCGGGGATGGTGACCTCGGCGCCCCGCAGCTTGGACACGCCGCGCACAACCGCGGAGTGCAGGGCGTTGGTGTCGTGGAAGCGGCAGGCGGGCCCGCCGAGGCAGGTGTCGAACAGCTCGACCTCGGCGCCCATGGCCCGCAGCTCGGTGACGTAGCCGAGCCGGTCCTCGTAGACCGTCTCGTGGATGACCGACATGCCCTCGGCCTGGGTCATGAGCACGATCAGCGGCGGTTGCCAGTCGGTCATGAACCCGGGGTGCGTGGCGGTCTGCACCGCGACGGGCCGCAGCCCGTCCTCGGCGTTGGCCGAGATGTAGTCGTCGGTGATCTCGAACCGGGCGCCCATCTTCTGCAGCGTGTCGATGGCGGTGACCAGGCGGTCCTGGGCGCAGCCGCCCACCCGCACCTGCCCGCCCGTCATCAGCCCGGCCACCAGGTACGAGAACGCCTCGAGGCGATCGCCCTGCAGGCGCGCCTCGGCGCCCCGCAGGTGGTCGACGCCCTCGATGATGATGCGCCGGTCGGGCTTGAACCCGATGCGTGCGCCCATGCGCTGCAGGAACAGCGCCAGCTCGGTGACCTCGGGCTCGAGCGCGGCGTTGCGCAGCACGGTGCGGC
>JAFGPU010000048.1 GCA_016936035.1 Acidimicrobiales bacterium | reverse complement strand
GGCGCCTGGGCGCCGAGCACCCAGCCGATGGCGTCGACGACGTTGGACTTGCCCGAGCCGTTGGGGCCCACCACGACGGTGACGCCCGGCTGCATCTCGAGGACGGTCGACTCCGCGAAGGACTTGAACCCCTTGAGGGTCAGGGCCTTGAGGAACATCGGACTCCGAGGCTAGATGAGTGCTCGACCCGGGCCGGGGATGCCACCGAGCGTGAGACCCCCGGGCGGGCGGTGGTCAGACCTGGCAGCTCGGGCACCAGTAGGTGATGCGCCCGCCGCCCCGCTGCTTGGTCACCGTGTTGCGGCAGCGCCGGCACGGCTCGCCGTCGCGGCCCCACACCTGCAGCTCGTCCTGGAACGTGCCCTCCTTGCCCTGGAGGTCGGTGAAGGGGTGCTCGCCGGTGGAGGTGCCGTGGTGCTTGGTGGCCTCGTGCAGGATCTCGACCAGCGACCGGTAGAGGCGGCGGATCTCCATGGTCGACACGGTCGACACCTCGCGGTCAGGGCGGAGCCCGGCGTCGTGGAGGATCTCGTCGGCGTACAACCCGCCCAGGCCCACCACGAAGCTCTGGTTGAGCAGCAGCGGCTTGAGCTTGTCGTTGCGGTGGTTGACCAGCGACTGGGCGAAGGCGGTCCACGACACGGGGGCCGCCACCGGGTCGAGCCCGAGGTTGGCGAGCTCGGGAACCTCCTCGACCAGGAGATCGGGCGTCACGACGAAGGCCTCGGCGGTGCCTTCGGGATCGACCATGCGGAGCTGCCCGCCCTGGGTGAAGGTGATGATGATCTGCGTGTCCTTCGACACCTCGTCCTTGGGCGTGGTGCGCAGCAACTGGCCGGAGGTGCCGATGTCGACGGCGAGCAGCTCGCCGTTGTCGAGCGTGAAGACGAGCAGCGAGCCCCGGCGGTCGACGCTCTTCAGCTTCACGCCGTCGAGCCGCGCCTGGAAGGCCTTGCGGGAGCCGTTGCGGTGGACCGCCTTGGCCACCGGCACCTCGACGGACTTGATCCGCCGCCCGACCGTCTCACGCTCGAGGCCGCGTCGGAGCGTCTCGATCTCGGGCAGTTCAGGCATCTTCGCTCTCCAACTGGGCCACCAGGGTGGTGTAGGCGTCTCGGGCTGCGACCTGCTCGGCCTGCTTCTTGGACCGGCCGTCGCCGGTGCCCCGGGCCTGGCCGCCCACGGCCACCGTCACGTGGAAGCGGCGGGCGTGGTCGGGGCCCTCGGCCACCGTGTCGTACCGGGGCGACTCGTCGAAGTGGCGGGCCGCCAGCTCCTGCAGCCTGCTCTTGAAGTCCTGCCCGCCGGGGCCACCGGCGTGGGCCTCGGCGACCCGGGTGCCGAGCAGGCGGAGCACCAGGTCGTGGGCTTCCTCCATGCCGGCCGACACGTAGACCGCACCCAGCACCGCTTCGAGGGCGTCGGCCAGGATCGACGGCTTCTCCCGCCCGCCCGACTGCTCCTCGCCCTTACCGAGCAGGAGGTAGTCACCGAGGGCGAGCTCGTCGGCCACCTCGGCCAGGGTGACGGCGTTGACCACCGCTTTGCGCACGTCGGTCAGCTCGCCCTCGGTGAGCGTGGGGTAGGCGTGGTAGGCGTGGTCGGTGATGATCACGCCCAGGACGGCGTCGCCGAGGAACTCGAGCCGCTCGTTCGAGTCGTGGCCCGGGTGCTCCGCGCACCACGACCGGTGCACGAGCGCGGGGGCCAGCACGTCAGGACTGGACACGGTGATGCCCAGTCGTTCGACGAGCTCGTCGAGTCGGTTGACGGGGAGGGGGATGGCGTTGCCTCAGAGCCGGGCGAGGACGTAGTCGACCGCGTCGCGCACCGACTTGATGTCCTCGAGATCTTCGTCCTCGATGCGGAAGCCGACGCTGCGCTCGCTGAGCTCCTCCTCGAGGGCCTCGGCCAACTCGATGAGAGCCAGGGAGTCGGCGTCGAGGTCGTCGGTGAACGAGTCGCCTTCGTGGATGGTCGACGGGTCGACCTCGAGGATGTCGGCGAGGCGGTCGCGGATGAGGTCGAAGACCTGCTGGCGATCCATGGGACTGCGCTCGACGTGGGTCTCGGCGGGCACGCTCAACTACTCCTGGTCACGGTCAAGAACGGCGGGCAGTGTAGCGAGGCCAGAGATTGTGCGCTTGTGAACACGGACGTGCGGTTCAGAGCGGGGCGACGGCCGCACGCAGGCGCTCGACCACGTTCGCCTCGACCATCTCCTTGGCCACGCGGGCGGCGTTCACGACCGCCGTCGCCGACGACGAACCGTGGCTGATGATGCATACGCCGTCGACCCCCAGCAGCATGGCGCCGCCCGTCTGGTCGGGATCGAGCGTGGCGTACAGGGGCAGCAACGCCTGGAGCGCCTGGTCGGCCACATCGGTGGCTCCGAGGGCGTCGAGCACGCTGCGCACCAGGGTCTTCATGCCCCCCTCGAGGGTCTTGAGCGCCACGTTGCCGGTGAAGCCGTCGGTCACCACCACGTCGACCTCGTCGGTCATGATGTCGCGACCCTCGACGTTGCCGACGAACCGGCCACCCGACCGCTCGAGGGCGGACGCGTCGGCCAGAAGCGGGTGGGTCTCCTTCACCAGCGGGTTGCCCTTGATGGCCTCCTCGCCGATGGACAGCAGCCCCACCCGTGGCTCGGCGACCCCGTAGCGCTCACGGGCGAACACGGCGCCCATCTGGGCGAACTGCACCAGCCAGGCAGCCTGGCACTCGGCGTTGGCGCCGGCGTCGAGCAGCACGGTGGGCGTGGCCCCCGGCACGGGGATCGGCGTGGCGATGGCCGGCCGGGACACCCCCTTGATGCGGCCCATGCGCAGCAGGGCCGACGCCATGGTGGCCCCCGTGTTGCCCGCCGACACCATGGCCGACGCCCGCCCGTCGCGCACCGCCTCGGCGGCCCGCACGAGCGAGGAGTCCTTCATGGTGCGCACGCTCGAGCCTGGATCGGCGTCCATGGCGATGACCTGGGACGCCTCGATGACGTCGAGGTCGCCGCGCTGCGCATCGACGGCGTCGGGCCGGCCGACGAGCACGATGGGCACGCCCAGTTCGGCTGCTGCCTGCCGGGCACCCTCGACGATGGCCGTGGGCGCGTTGTCGCCGCCCATGGCGTCGATGGCGATCGGCAGCATCGGGGAAGGGGACGGCGACGTGGTGTCGGAGGTGCGGCTCAGCGGAGTGCTCGCGAGCTCGGCGCTCAGTCGACCTCGACGGCCACCCGACCGCCGTACCAGCCGCAGTTGCCGCACACGACGTGCGGCCGCTTCACGGAGTCACACCGGGGGCAGACGCTCCGCGCCGGACGATCGAGGCGCCACGCGCTGGCCTTGCGGCTGCGGCTCTTGGCCTTGGAGGTCTTCTTCTTGGGGACGGCCATGGGAGTCTTCCTGCAACGTCTCGACGAGGGCGCGCCCTCACGGCGCGAGAACCGCCCGCCAGGCGGGCACGGAGGAGAAAGACTAGCGGGGCCCCGCCAGAACCGTCGAACCCTCGCCGGTCACCGGTCGAAGCGGAGCGTGTCGAGGGCGCCCCACCGTTCATCGCGCGGGGGCTCCTCGTCGGCCCCTTCGTCGTCGACGGCGATCGACACCGGGTGGGCGTCGGGGTCGGGGCCGGCGCACGCCTCGTCGCACAGCGGTGCGAGCGGCAGCGCCAGCGCCAGCGCCTCGCGCAGGGCGGGCTCGAGGTCGAGGTCGTCGCGCCCCAGCGGGTAGGTCTCCCCGTCCACCGGATCGGGCTCGAACACCTCGGAGAGCTCGACGGTCACCTCGCCGCCGGTGGGCTCGAGGCACCGGCGACACTCGCCCTCCCACCACCCCGTGGCCGTGCCCGTGACCGTGACGAAGTCGCCCTGGGCCTCGAGCACCACCTCCGCGACGACGTCGTCGCCGCTCAGACGGGTCGTCGAGAGAGCGAGGCCGGGCAGCGGCCCCGCCAGGGTGACCGCGTGCCGGGCCCCCCGCTCGCGGAACAACTCGGCGGTCGAGACGTGGAACGGACGGCTCACGCCGCCCAGGCTAGGGCCGACGCCGCCGCACCCCCAGGAGTCGGGGCCCGGCCCTACAGGCGGTCCTGGTCGAAGAAGCCCGGGGCGGGCTCGTCGTCGTGGTCGTGGCCTCGACCGTTGGCCGCCGGCGACGGCGGGCCGGCGGGCGGCAGGCCCTCGCCCGCCGGGCCGCGCAGCTTGGCGCGACCCGAGGCGATGACCGACATGGTGCGCTCCAGCACCGTCTCGAGCTGGGCGAGGCGCTTGTCGCAGAAGTCGTCGGCCTCGTTGCGCTGGCGGCTGGCCTCGGCCCGGGCGTTCTCCATGATGCGGCGAGCCTTGGCCTCGGCCGCCTTCATGACCTCGGACCGCTGCACCATGCGCTCGGCCTGGCCCCGCGCCGCGGCGAGGATGTCGTCGGCCTCGCGCTGGGTGCGGTCGAGGAACTCCTCGCGGTCCTTGAGCAGCCAGCGTGACGCCCGGACCTCGTCGGGCAGCCGCTCGATGGCCTGGTCGAGCAGATCGAGGATCTCGTCCCGATCGACCTTGACCTGGGTCGACAGCGGTGCCGGCCGCGCCGTGTCGATGATCTCGTGCAGGTGGTGGAGCAGCGCCTCGACGTCTCCTCCGGGTGCTCGCTCCGCCACCCGGGCGTCGAAGCTGTGCTCGAAGGAGTGGTCGTCGTCGTCGTTCATGGCTCGCCACCTCCCTCGCCTGTGCCCTCGGGTCCCGCCCCGTACTTGTCGGCCAGCAGCTTGGCCACGCCCGGCGGCACCATCGACGAGATGTCGCCGTGGTAGCGGGCGATCTCGCGGATGAGCTTGGACGCCAGGTACGAGTGCGACGACCCCGAGGGGATGAACAGCGTGTCGACGCCCGAGACCCGCTTGTTCATCTGCGCCATCATCAGTTCGGACTCGAAGTCGGAGACGACCCGCAGGCCCTTGACGATGAAGTCGGCGCCGACGTCGCGTGCCAGGTCGACCACCAGGCTCGAGAACATGGTGATGCGCACGTTGCCCAGGTGCGCCGTCGAGTCGGCGATGAGCCCCTGCCGTTCCTCGAGCGTGAACAGCGGCTCGCCCTTCTGCGGGTTGCGCACCGCCGCGACGACCACCTCGTCGAACAGCCGCGACGCGACCTCGATGATCTCGATGTGGCCGTTGTGGATCGGATCGAACGACCCGGGGTAGAGGACGGTGGTCACTGGTCGGGACTCCTGGTCAGCGGGCAGGCGGACAGCCGCTAGCGAACGTGTTCACGGTAATCGACGACACCCCGCCGACCCCGACATGCAGCACACGGGGCGCCGGCGCGCGCGTCATGCGGTCGCCGTGCCGGGGGGCGGGACGGCGAAGCCCACCCACGTCCCGCCGTAGCGCGACTGCCGCTCCAGCGCCCAGCCCGCGGGCAGCGCCACCGGCGCCGCGGCCTCGATGACGACCAGGTCGGCGGGGAGCGACGAGAGCAGCTCCGCCCATCGGTCGAAAGCGTAGGGCGGGTCGCAGAACACCAGGTCGAAGCGCTCGTCACCGCCGTGCGCGGCCACCCACCGCTCCACGGGGGCGGCCACGACGGTGGCCCGGTCGGCCAGCCCGCAGGCCTCCAGGTTGCGTCGGATGGCGGCGCGCGCGGCGCGGTCGCTGTCGACGAAGGTCGCGTGCGCCGCCCCCCGCGACAGGGCCTCGACCCCGAGGGCGCCGCTGCCGGCGAACAGGTCGACGACCCGGGCCCCCTCGAGTGCCCCACGGCTCCACAGGGCGTTGAAGACGGCCTCGCGCACCCGGTCGGTGGTGGGGCGCGTGCGCGCGCCCGGGGGCGCCACCAGCGTCCGGCCCCGTGCCGTTCCCGCCACGACTCGCATCCGCGGCACGGTACCGGGTGGCATCCTCGATGGATGGCAGCAGGCCCCGTGCGCGTGATCCACATCGACCAGCCCGACGTCCGCAACGCGATCAACACCCGGACGGCCCAGCGGCTGCACGACCAGTTCGTCGCGTTCGACTACGACGACACCGCCAAGGTGGCCGTTCTCACCGGCGACACGACGGCGTTCTGCGCCGGGGCCAACCTGCGCGACCTGCCCAAGCTGCGCGACAGCGGCCCGCTGGGCCCCACCCGGCTCACCCTCTCGAAGCCTGTCATCGCCGCCGTCGAGGGCTGGTGCGTCGCCGGCGGGCTCGAGCTGGCGGCGTGGTGCGACCTGCGGGTGGCCGGTGAGGGCGCCCGGTTCGGCTGCCTCGAGCGGCGCTGGGGGGTGCCGCTGGTCGACGGGGGCACGTACCGGCTGCCCCGCATCGTCGGCCTCGGGCGCGCCCTCGACCTGATCCTGACCGGGCGCGAGATCGACGCCGCCGAAGCCGAGCGCATCGGCCTGGTCGACCGCCTCGTGCCGACGGGCACGGCCCTCGAGGCCGCGACCGAGCTCGCCGAGCAGATCGCGTCGTCACCCTGGCGGTGCGTCGTCAGCGACCGGCGGGCGGTCTACGACGGTCTCGGCCTCGACCTCGCCGAGGCGCTGGCGAACGAGGACCG
>JAFGPU010000364.1 GCA_016936035.1 Acidimicrobiales bacterium | reverse complement strand
CGCGCCCCGGCGAGTCCGCGCTCGGCGAGGTCGCGGTCGGGGTAGTCGGCGAGCGGGTCGGCGCCCAGCAGCACCAGCGTGTCGATCTTGCCGTCGGCGGCCGCCCGCAGGATGCCGGCCGTGTCGAGGCCCTTGGCGGCGGGCAGCCGGGGCCAGCGCTCGGTGAACCACTCGCGCCCCCCGTCGAGGGTGACCCGGCCCGGCAGCAGCCCGGGCGCCAGGCCCAGCTCGAGGGCGCCGTGCACGTTGGCCCGGCGGAGGGCGCTGAGGAAGCGGACGTCCGGCAGCGTGTGGTGGACGGCCGCGGCCGCAGCCGCGATCGAGCGCCCCGACTCGGCCAGATTGGCTCGGCCGACGATGACGGTGAGCGGCCCGTCCTCCAGCAGCGCCGCCGCCGCCCGGATGGCCTCGGGGGTGACGCCGCCGATCTCGTCGTCGGCATCGCCCGCCAGCAGCGCCCGCACCACCGGCAGGGCGTGGCCCGGCCGGTACCGCAGCGAGGCGGCGGCGAGGCCGTCGGTCAGGCCCGTGGGGGTCGACGCCACCTCGACGACCTTGACACCGTCGTCGAGGACGGCGTGGCGGAGCCGCAGGAAGAGCACCGGCAGCTCCTCCTTGATGTCGGGCCCGATCACCAGGACGGTGCCGCCGGGGCGGCAGGCCTCGTCGATCGTCGCCCGGGGCAGGCCCAGGATCGCCTCGGCGGGCAGGCCGTCGCCCAGCTGGGCGTCGATGTTGTCCGATCCGATCAGGCCCTTGGTCAGCTTGGCCCAGGCGTACTGGTCCTCGTTGGTGAGCCGGGCCCCGCCGATGACGGCGAAGCCCTCGGGGCCGCTGCGGTCGATGCCCTGGCTGATGGCCTCGCCGGCGCGGCGCAGCGCGTCGTTCCAGGCGGCGGGCTTGAGCATCAGGCCCTCGTCGCGGACGAGCGGGTTGCCGAGGCGCTCCTCGCTGTTGACCGCCTCGAAGTCGAAGCGGCCCTTGTCGCACAGCCAGCCCCAGTTGACGGGGTCGCTGTCGACGCCCTGGTAGCGCAGCACCTGGTTGCGGCTCGACTGCACCACGACCCGGCACCCGACCGAGCACGACGTGCACGTCGACTCGACCTGCTCGAGGTCCCAGGGACGAGCCTTGAACCGGTAGGGCGTGGCGGTCAGCGCGCCCACGGGGCAGATCTGCACCGTGTTGCCGCTGAAGTAGCTGGCGAAGGGGTGGTCGGGGAAGGTGTTGATCTGCGTCTGGCTGCCCCGGTCCATGAAGTGGATGAGCGGGTCGCCCGCCACCTCCTTCGCGAAGCGCGTGCACCGGTCGCACAGGATGCAGCGCTCGCGGTCGAGCAGGACGACGTCGCTGACGGGGATGGGCTTCTCGAAGTGGCGCTTCTCCTCGACGAAGCGGCTCTCGCCCGGCCCGTAGGACATGGTCTGGTCCTGCAGCGGGCACTCGCCGCCCTTGTCGCACACCGGGCAGTCGAGGGGGTGGTTGACGAGCAGGAACTCGAGGACGCCCTCCTGCGCCTTTTTGGTGACCGGCGAATCGGTCGACACGGTCATGCCGTCGGCGCACTCGATCATGCACGAGGGCTGGAGGGCGGGCCCGCGGCCGGTGTCGATCTCGACGAGGCACATGCGGCACATGCCGACCGGCGTCATCCGCGAGTGGTAGCAGAAGCGCGGGATGTAGACGCCGTTGCGTTCGGCGGCGTCGATCACCAGCTCGCCCTTGGCGGCCTCGATCGTCTTGCCGTCGACGGTGACGTTGACCGTCGACGGCGCTGAGGTGTCGGTCACGAGTGCGCTCCGACTGTGGTGGTGGGCGTCGAGAGGTAGGCCTTGCCGCTGATCGGCACGGTGATCTCACCACCGCCGCAGTAGGCGAAGAACTCGTCCTTGAAGCGCAGGACGGCCGAGGCGATGGGCGACACCGCCGAGGGGCCGAGCGGGCAGATCGTCGTCTGCTTGGGCGGCCAGGCGATGGCGGGGCTGATGTTGTCGCAGATGTCGAGCAGCTTGTCGACGTCGCTGGGGCGACCGTGCCCGTCGAGCATGCGGCGCAGGATCTTCTCGAGCCACGACGTGCCCTCGCGGCACGGCGTGCACTTGCCGCACGACTCGCGGGCGAAGAAGCGGACGACCCGCCACGCCGCCTTGACGACGTCGGTGGTCTCGTCCATGACGACGATGGCCCCGGAGCCGAGCATCGAGCCGGCGGCGCCGACGGCGCCGGTCTCGAGCGGCAGGTCGAGGTGCTCGTCGAAGAACCACGGCGCAGACGCACCGCCGGGGATGAACGACTTGAGCCGGTTGCCGTCGCGGATGCCGTCGCCGTACCGCTCGCCGTAGATGATGTCGCGGAAGGTGGTGACGCCGAACTCGACCTCGAACACGCCGGGGTTGCGGACGTGCCCCGACACCGCGAACAGGCGCGTGCCCTTGGAGTTCTCGGCGCCGAGATCGGCGAACGCCGCGCCGCCCCGGGCGACGATCCACGGCAGGTTCGACAGGGTCTCGACGTTGTTCACCACCGTGGGCTGCATGTACAGGCCCTTGGCCGCGGGGAAGTACGGGGGCTTGAGGCGGGGCATGCCCCGGTTGCCCTCGAGCGACTCGATGAGGGCGGTCTCCTCGCCCACGATGTAGGCGCCGGCACCCCAGTGCAGGATCACGTCGACCGAGAAGTCGGACCCGAGGATGTTCTGGCCGATGAGGTTGGCCGCGTACGCGTCGTTGAGCGCTTCGGCGATGCGCTCCTGGGCGAGCGCCATCTCGCCGCGCACGTACAGGAAGGCCTGGCTGACGCCGATGGCGTAGCAGGCGAGGAGCATCCCCTCGATCAGCTGGTGCGGATCGCGCTCCATGAGGATGCGGTCCTTGTAGGTGCCCGGCTCGGACTCGTCGCCGTTCACGACGAGGTAGCGGGGGAAGACGCCGGGCGGGCAGAAGCCCCACTTGACGCCCGCAGGGAAGCCGGCGCCCCCGCGCCCGAGCAGGCTGGCCCCCTTGACCTGCTCGGCCACCTGGGCCGGGGTCATGGTGGTGAGCGCGGTGCGCAGCGCCTCGTAGCCACCGGTCTCGCGGTAGCGGTCGAGGGTGAACCCGTCGGCCAGGTCCCAGCGCGAGGTGACGATGCGGGGCACCTCGCGCCCGCCTGCGGTGGTCGTGTCGACGTCGGTCACGCGTCGCCCTCCGTCGCGGTCTCGTTGCGGGCCAGCCACACCGGCTCGACGTTGCGGTCGGGCGGCGCCACCCCGGCGCGGGTGTCGGGCAGCTGCTGGCGCACCCGGCTGAGCGTGCCGTGCCGGGGCACCTCGTGCGCGAGCTTGCCGGCCCGCAGGTCGTCGAGCAGCTCGTCGACCTGGTCGTGGGTGACCTTGTGGAAGTAGCGGTAGTTGACCTGCAGGCACGGGGCCTCGGTGCAGGCCGCGATGCACTCGACGTCCTCGAGCGTGAACTTGCCGTCGGCCGTGGTGCTGCCCGCCTTCACCCCGAGCCGGCGCTCGAGGTGGTGCAGCAGCTCCTCGCCACCGAGCAGCAGGCACGAGATGTTGGTGCACACGTTGACGACGTAGTCGCCCACCGGCTCGCGCTTGAACATCTCGTAGAACGACGCCGTGCCCAGCACCTCGGCGGGGGTGACGCCGACCAGCTCGGCGATGTGGATCATCGCGTCCTCGGTGACGTGGCCGTCCTGCTCCTGCGCCAGGTGCAACAGCGGGATGAGCGCCGACTTCTTCCGCGGGTAGCGGGCGATGATCTCGTCGGCGACCGCGGTGTTCTCGGCCGTGAAGCGGGCCATCAGCGATCGACCTCGCCCATGATGGGGTCGACCGACGAGATGACGGCCACGGCGTCGGCGATGAGGCCGCCACGGAGCATGTGGGGCATCGACTGCAGGTTCACGAACGACGGTCCCCGGATGTGCATGCGGTAGGGCTTGCCGGTGCCGTCGCTGACCATGTAGCAGCCGAGCTCGCCACGCGGGCTCTCGATCGACCGGTAGACCTCGCCTTCGGGCACCTTGAACCCCTCGGTGAAGATCTTGAAGTGGTGGATGAGGGCCTCCATCGACTCGTCGATGCGGCCGCGCGGGGGCGGGGTGACCTTGCGGTCCTGGATGCGGTAGTCGCCGCGCGGCATCTTGTCGAGGATCTGGCGGACGATGGCCATCGACTCGCGCACCTCGTTGAGGCGGATGGCGTAGCGGTCGAAGCAGTCGCCGTAGCTGCCGACCACCACGCCGAAGTCGACCTGGTCGTAGAACAGGTAGGGCTCGTCCTTGCGCAGGTCCCACGGCAGGCCGGTCGACCGCAGGATCGGGCCGGTGGCGCCGAGGGCGAGCGCCTCGTCCGCGGTGATGACGCCGACGCCCTGCAGGCGCTCGCGCCAGATCGGCTGCCCGGTCATGAGCACCTCGTACTCCTCGAGCCGGGGCTCGACGAGGTCGAGCACGCGCAGGGTGGCGTCGCGCCAGCCGTCGGGCAGGTCGGCGGCGACGCCGCCGGGGCGGATGAAGTTGTGGTTCATCCGCAGGCCCGTGATCATCTCGAGCAGGCGCAGCGTCTCCTCGCGCTCGCGCCAGCCGTAGATCATCATCGACACCGCGCCGAGGTCCATGCCGTTGGTGGCGAGGAACAGCAGGTGCGACGACATGCGGTTCAGCTCGCACAGCAGCATGCGGATCCACTGG
>JAFGPU010000047.1 GCA_016936035.1 Acidimicrobiales bacterium | reverse complement strand
CTCGCCGCGCTGGTACCCGGTGCTCGACCTGGCGATGACCGAGCTGCGCGTGCGCGACGTCGGCACCCGCCACTCGCCGCTCATCGGCCTGGTCGGCCGGCTGTCGTCGAACGGCGAGCAGGGCAGCCACCCCGGCCCGATCAGCTTCTGGGCCCTCGCCCCCACCTACCGGTTGCTCGGCGGCTCGGCGTGGACCCTGTTCGTCGGCGTGGTGGTGCTCAACACCACCGCCGTGGCCCTCACCCTGTGGGTGGCGGTGCGCCGAGGGGGCGCCCTGCTGGCGCTCGGCACGGCGGCCGCGCTGGCCGTGCTGGTCAACCTGTACGGCACGCAGGTGCTCACCGAGCCCTGGAACCCGTACATGCCGGTGATGTGGTGGCCGCTCACCCTCGTCGCGGTGTGGTCGGTGCTCTGCGACGACCTGCCGATGCTGCCGATCGCGGTGCTGGCTGCGTCGTTCTGCATGCAGACCCACATCTCGTACCTGGGGCTCGTCGGCGGGCTGGTGGCGATCGGCACCGTGGTGCTCGCCGTCCGCGCCTACCGCGTGCGGGGTGACCGGGCCGCGCTCCGGCGGTTGGGCCTGTGGGTCGGCATCGCGGGGGCCCTGGGCGTGGTGCTGTGGCTGCCGCCGCTGATCGACCAGATCACCGGCGATCCGGGCAACGCGTCGATCGTGGCCGACCACTTCCGTCACGCCGACGAGGAGCCCATCGGGCTGCGACGCGGCGGCGAGGTGCTCGGGGTGCAGATGAACGTGTGGCGGCTGGCCGCCGGGCAGACCGCGTTGAGCGGCTCGGTCATCCCCGGGCTCGTCCTGCTCGTGAGCTGGGTCGCGGCTGCCGTCGGCACCTGGCGGATGCCGGCCACCGCCGCGGGCGTCGCCACGCCCCGCGCCTCCCTGTTGCGCCTGCACGCCGTCGTCGGCCTCGCCCTGGTGCTCGGGCTCGTCTCGGCCAGCCGCATCCTCGGCCACCTCTGGTACTACCTGACCCTGTGGGCGTGGGCGACCACCACCCTCATGGTGGTGGCCGTGGCGTGGACCGCGATCGCCCTGCTGTCGGTGGCGCGTCCGGCCGCCCGCCGCGTCACCTCCCGAGCCGTGCCCGCCGCCCTCGCCGGCGTGCTCGTGCTGTGGACGGTGATGTTCGCCGTCGACGCCCGCGACGCCGAGCCCACCGCGCACCGCGTCTCCGAGACCCTGGGCGACCTGACGGTGCCGGTGCTCGACGCCATCGAGGACGGCGACATCGTCGCCGCCGCCCGGGACGGCAGCTACCGCCTCAGCTGGACCGACGGCACCTACATCGGCGCCCCCGGCTACGGACTGCTCGCCGAGCTGGAGCGCCGGGGGCTCGACGTCGGGGCGACCGAGCCCTATCACGCCGGGGTGATCGACCACCGGGTCATGCCGGCCGCCGAGGCCGACGCCGAGATCCACCTGTCGGTCGGACCCGACATCGAGGTGTGGCAGGCGCGCGACGACGCCGTCATGGTGGCGTACGGCGATCCCCGCACCGATGCGGAACGGGCCCGGTACGACCGCGCCCGCACGGCGTCGATCGCGGAGCTCGAGCGCATCGGCCGCCCGGACCTCGTGCCGCTGGTCGACCGGATGCCGTTCATGCTCTTCCTCGACGAGAGCCTGCCGGACGAGACCCGCGAGGTCATGGCCCCACTGAGCGACCTCGGCCAGCCGATGGCCGTGTTCATCGCGCCGATCGAGCCCTGAGGCGGTCGTCGCCGTCGCCGTCGCTGGCGCCGTCGCTGCCGTCGCTGCCGGCGGTGACGGCGTCGCCGGCGCCAGGGCGCGCGGAGCGGGAGTCGTCATCGGCTAACCTGTCGAGACCCTTGACGGGGGCTCGGGCAACGGCGCCCGCTTCGCCTCAGTGACGACGCGGACTGCAGCCCCCTCGCACACGCCCGACCGGGTCCCGGGCGCGGCACCGTCACCGCTCGACGGGCCGTCGCCGACCCGACCGCTGACGTGCCCTGCGCACGCACACCCACATGGCAGGAGGACTGCGCCGTGCTTCCCCCCACCACCCCCGAGCTCGACGCCTGCGGCATCGGATTCGTCGCCGACGCCCAGGGCCGCCCCTCGCGTGGCATCGTCGACGCCGCGCTGCACGGCCTGGCCTGCGTCAAGCACCGCGGCGCCGTAGCGGCAGACGCCCGCACCGCGGACGGCTCCGGGCTGCTGGTGCCCATCCCTCCCGCGCTGTTCGGTGACGACAACGGCGTGGTCGTGCTCTTCGTCCGCGGTGACGATCCCCGCCCTGCGGTCGAGGCCGCCGCCGTCGCGGAGTCGCTGTCGGTGGTCGACTGGCGCGAGCCACCCGTCGACCCGAGCGCCCTCGGCGACCTGGCCCGCGCCACCGCCCCGCGGGTGGTCCACGCGGTCATCTCGGGGGCCACGGCCACCGACGCCGAGTCCGAGCGGCGG
Organism: Acidimicrobiales bacterium; assembly: GCA_016936035.1. Taxonomy (GTDB): domain Bacteria; phylum Actinomycetota; class Acidimicrobiia; order Acidimicrobiales; family VFJN01; genus ZC4RG19. Next base: position 5,090 of record JAFGPU010000047.1, on the reverse strand, counting down.
GCGCTGCGCCTGCGCCGTCGCATCGAGGCCGCCACCACGGGCACCTACGTCGCCTCGTGCTCGTTCCGCACCATGGTCTACAAGGGTCTGTCCCCCGCCGACGCCCTGGCCGACTTCTACCTCGACCTCGCCGACGAGCGCTTCGCCGCACCGTTCGCCATCTTCCACCAGCGGTTCTCCACCAACACTCTGTCCACGTGGGAGCGGGCCCAGCCGTTCCGCACCCTGTGCCACAACGGCGAGATCAACGCCCTGTGGGGCAACGAGCGCCGCATGCGCGGTCGTGCCGAGCTGGGCACCGCGGCGGCCGGGTTGGGCGACGAGGCGCAGTTCCTGCCCGTGCTCGACGACAGCGACTCCGACTCCGGCAAGCTCGACTCGGCCGTCGAGCTGCTCATGCGGGCAGGGCGCGACCCCCGCCACGTCATGGCGATGGTCATGCCCGAGGCGTGGGAGAACGTGCGCGACCTCGACCCCGAGGTGCGCGGCTTCTACCGCTACCACTCGGCACTGATGGAGCCGTGGGACGGCCCGGCGGGCGTGGTCTTCACCGACGGCATCGGCGTCGGTGCCCGGCTCGACCGCAACGGCCTGCGCCCCCTGCGGTACCAGGTGTGCGAGGACGGCTTCGTCGCCGTGTGCTCCGAGGTGGGCGCCATCGACGTCAGCGGCCACGGCACGGTGCAGCGGGGGCGTCTCGGCCCCGGGCAGATGCTGTTCGTCGATCCCACCCGGGGCTTCCTCGACGACCGGGCGTGCAAGGAGCGGCTGGCGGCCGGCGCCCCGTACGCGCGGTGGGCGGCCGACGGCTTCTACAAGCTCGATGCCGGCTCGCCGGCGCTCGAGGTCCCCGACGATCTCGTCGCCCGCCAGGCCATGCACGGCCTGACCAAGGAAGACCTGGCCATGGTGCTCAAGCCCATGGCCAACGACGCGCACGAGCCCACCTTCTCGATGGGCGACGACACGCCGCTCCCCAACCTGGCCCCGCGGGCGCGCCCAGTGGCGCACTACCTGCGCCAGCGGTTCGCCCAGGTGACCAACCCGCCCATCGACCCGCTGCGCGAGCGGCTGGTGATGAGCCTCCGCACCCTGCTCGGCCCGCGCACGCCGCTGCTCACCGAGTCGGCGGAGGCCGCCGAGCTGCTCACGCTCCCCTCGTTCTACCTGTATCCGTCCGGTGTCGAGAACCTGCTGCTCACCGACAAGGCGCCCTGGCCGGTCATCCCGCTCGACGCCACCTTCCCGGTCTCCGACGGGCCCGACGGCTTGCGGACCGCGGTCGACCGGATCGTCGCCGAGGCGGTCAGCGCCGTCGAGGGCGGTGCGGGCACCGTCGTCCTCGAGGCGTCCGACGCCGGGGCCGACCGGGCGCCGGTGCCCTCCCTGCTCGCCACCGGCGCCGTCCACCAAGCGCTCACCGAGCGGCGTCTGCGGTCGACGACCGCGCTCGTCGTCGTGGCCGACGACGTGTTCGACGTGCACGGCTTCGCGACCCTCCTCGGCTACGGCGCGGATGCGATCTGCCCGCGGCTGGCCCTGGCGACGGTGGCGGCCGAGGCCGACAAGTCCGACGACGGCGACCTCACCAGCCCCGAGGCGCAGGGCCGCTACCAGGCCGCCGTCGAGGCCGGCGTGCTGAAGATCCTGTCGAAGATGGGCATCTGCACCGTCGACTCCTACCGGGGAGCGCAGATCTTCGAGGTCGTCGGCCTCGCGCCCGAGGTCGTCGACGTGTGCTTCACGGGCTCACCCAACGTCGTCGGCGGCATCGGCTGGCGGGCGCTCGGCGAGGACGTCCTCGAACGGCACGCCGCCGGCTGGGGCGAGAAGCCCGATCTCGTGTCGCCCGGCTTCGTCCGGGTGCGCAAGGGCGGCGAGCCCCACACCAAGGACAAGGACACGGTCCAGGCGCTCAACGACCTCACCCTCGTGCAGGAGAAGGGCGACGACGGCCAGGACCGCGGCATGCTCGTGGCCCACCTGCTGCAGGCGGCCATCCGCTCCGAGTCGTCCGAGCGCTACGACGCCTTCGCCAAGCTCGCCAACGACCGGGCGCTCGTCGAGCTGCACGACCTGCTCGAACTGGCGCCCGCCGGCGAACCGATCAGCCTCGACGAGGTCGAGCCGGCCTCGTCGATCGTCAGGCGCTTCTCGACGGGCGCGATGTCGCACGGCGCGCTGTCCCGCGAGGCGCACGAGACCCTGGCGCAGGCCATGAACCTGCTCGGCGGCATGTCGAACTGCGGCGAGGGCGGCGAGGACCCCTACCGCTACCGCACCCGTGGCCAGGGCCGTGACGACAAGAACTCCAAGATCAAGCAGATCGCCTCCGGACGGTTCGGGGTCACGCCGGCCTACCTGGCCCACGCGGACGAGCTGCAGATCAAGATGGCGCAGGGCTCGAAGCCCGGCGAGGGCGGGCAGCTCCCCGGCCACAAGGTGTCGGCCGAGATCGCCCGCCTGCGGCACACCCAGCCGGGGGTCGGGCTCATCTCGCCGCCGCCGCACCACGACATCTACTCCATCGAAGACCTCGCCCAGCTCATCTACGACCTGAAGCAGGTCAACGCCGCCCAGGTGTCGGTCAAGCTGGTCGCGGAGGACGGCGTCGGCACGATCGCCGCCGGCTGCGTCAAGGCGCTGGCGGACGTGGTGCACATCAGCGGCCAGAACGGCGGCACGGGCGCCAGCCCCCTGTCGTCGATCAAGCATGCCGGCATGCCCTGGGAGCTGGGGCTGGCTGACGCGCAGCGAGCCCTGGTCGACAACGGGCTGCGCAGCCGCGTGCGCCTGCGCGTCGACGGCGGCTTCCTCACCGGCCGGCAGATCATCGTGGCCGCGCTGCTGGGCGCTGACGAGTACAGCTTCGGCACCGCGGCGATGATCGCCGAAGGGTGCATCATGCTGCGGGCCTGCCACCGCGACACCTGCAAGCCCGGCGTCGCCACGCAGCGGCCCCACCTGCGGGCCAACTTCACCGGCACCCCCGAGGGGGTCGCGTCGTACTTCCTGTTCATGGCCGAAGAGGTGCGGGGCTACCTCGCCGAGCTGGGCCTCCGCTCGATCGACGAGGCCATCGGTCGGGTCGACCTGCTGCGCCAGCGCACCACCGGCAACGCTCGAGCCGACGTCATGGACATGGCCCCGGTGCTGGCCCCGCCGGCGGATGCCGAGGGCCCCCGCCGCTTCGTCGAGCGCGTCGAGCTGCAGGACCCACGGTCCGAGCTGGGTGACCAGCTGCTGGCGGACGCGTTCCGGCCGATCTGGGACGGCGACGACATCGACCTCTCCTACGAGATCCACAACGCCGACCGCTCCATCGGGGCGTCCCTGTCCGGCGCCATCGCCCTCGAGTACGGCGAGCTCCCCCCGCGCGGGACCGCCCGGGTCGAGCTGCGGGGCACCGCGGGGCAGAGCTTCGCCGCCTTCCTGGCCCACGGGGTCGAGCTCGCCCTCACGGGCGAGGCCAACGACTACGTCGGCAAGGGCATGGGCGGCGGCGTGGTCGTCATCCGGCCGCCGGCCGACGACGCCTCCGAGCTGCCGGTCCTGGCGGGCAACACGTGCCTCTACGGGGCCACGGGCGGCGAGCTGTTCGTCGCCGGCGGCGTGGGCGAGCGGTTCGCGGTGCGCAACTCGGGGGCAGTGGCGGTCGTCGAGAGCGCGGGCGACCACTGCTGCGAGTACATGACAGGCGGCACCGTGGTGGTGCTGGGGGCGGTGGGCTGGAACCTCGGCGCCGGTATGACCGGTGGTCAGGCGTTCGTGTTCGATCGCGACCACGAGCGGCTCATCTCCCGCCTCAACCCCGACCTGGTCGACGCCGTGCGGCCCGACACGTCCAGCCTCGAGGAGGTGCGGTGGCTCGTCGAGCGCCACGCCGAGCTCACCGGCTCGGCCCGCTCCGCCCAGGTGCTCGAGCACTGGGCCAAGGCGGCGACGCACGTGTGGCACGTCCTGCCCAAGGGGCAGGTCCGGCGGTTCGAGGAGAGCCAGGCCGGGCGTGTGGCGAACGTCTGATGACCGCCGTGCGGAAACGCCGGGGCGAATGGCTGTAGATTCGCCAGTCGTCATGGTCGGGAACGCCCCCCACATCCCCGGATGCCGCGATGTCTCCCTCATCGGAGAGCGCGTCGCGCGCAGCCTCTTCTCCGCGTTCAGCGACCGCGTCGGTCGCCCGGTCACCATCACGGTGTTCCCTCCGCTCAGCGAGGGCCGCACTGCGGCGGGGTTCGACCGGGCGGCGGCGACGGCCCAGCGCCTCGGTGCCCACCCCAGCGTGGTGACCATCCACGAGTGGGGGCACGCGGACGACGGCCGACCGTGGATCGTCACCGATCCCCAGCCGGCCGAGTCGGTCGACACCCTGCTCACCATGGACGGGCCGCTCGAGGTCGACCGCGCCCTGCAGGTGGGCGTGCTCCTCGCCGGGGCGCTCGAGACGGCCCACCGGGCCGGCATCGTGCACGGCGACCTGTCGCCGGCGCGCCTGGTGTTCGGCGCGCAGGGCGAACCGCTCCTGGCCGAGACGGGCCTGGCCGAGTTCGCCGTGTTCCCCGGCCTCGGTGCGCTGAACAACCCGGTGCGCTACCACGCACCGCCCGAGGTGCTCGAGCGCACCGAGATCACCCCGGCCACCGACGTGTACTCGCTCGCCACGACGGTGTACGCCCTGCTCGCCGGTCAGGCGCCCCAGCAGAAGCCCGCGGAGATCACCGACAGCAACGCCTCGCTGCTGCTCCGCATCCTGCAGATGCCGGTCCCTCCCATCGAGCGCCCCGACCTGCCGCCCGGCCTGCTCGACGTCCTGCTCGGCCCGTTGTCCCCCAGCCCCGACAAGCGGCCCCAACAGGCCATCGAGGTCGCCTGGCTGCTGCAGGACGTGCAGCGCCGCGCCGGGTTCGCCGTCACCGAACCGGTCGTGCTCGACCTCGACGGTCGCGACGCGGGTGGCCCGCCGCCTCGCGCTCCAGGCGTGGCGCCTGCTGCGGCGCCCGGCGAGTGGCCGGCACCACCGCTCCCACCCGCGGCTGCCGAACCCACCGACTGGCCCGCAGCACCACCCGCGGCGGCCGAACCCACCGGCT
>JAFGPU010000363.1 GCA_016936035.1 Acidimicrobiales bacterium | reverse complement strand
GCGACGTCGAACGGTCCGGCCTCGGCCGGGTCGTCGACCGGCCGGTAGCCGGCGTCGAGCGCCCGGCGGAGCTGCGCGTCGGGCACGTCGGCCACGTACGAGCTGCCGGCCGCCAGCGCGGCGGCCCGCTCGGGCGAAGCCTCCAACCCGACCACGTCGAAGCCGACCTCGACCGCGCGCATCGCCACGGGGAGGCCGACGTAGCCCTGGCCCACGATCAGCACCCGGGCGGTGCGGTCGTCGATGCGGCGCACCAGCTCGTCGGCGAGGTCGTTGCCGGTCGCCGGGCCGGGGGCCGGGGCGGAGGTGGTCTCGGTCATCGCGTCACTCCTGGGTGGTGGGAGCACGCTCGCCGAACCAGGCGAGGGTGCGGGCGAGGCCGTCACGGAACGACACCGCCGGCTCGTAGCCGAGGTCGCGGCGCGCCGCGCCGATGTCGGCGTGCGAGTGCCGGATGTCGCCCGGTCGGGGGGCGCTGTGGGTGGGCGTGACGTTCACGCCCACCTCCGAGGCGAGGATGTCGAGCAGTTCGAGCAGCGACGCCGGCTTGCCGCGGGCGATGTTGAACGCCCGGCCGGCGCAGCGCTCGGCCGGCGCGGCCGCCGCGCGCAGGTTGGCCTGGACCGTGTCGGCGATGAAGGTGAAGTCGCGGCTCTGCCCCCCGTCGCCGTGCACCACCGGGGTGGCCCCGGTGAGCAGCGCGTCGATGAACAGCGGGATCACGGCCGCGTACTGGCTGTCGGGCCGTTGGCGGGGACCGAACACGTTGAAGTACCGCAGGCACACGGTCTCGAGGCCGTGCAGCTCCCAGAACACCCGCGCGTAGTGCTCGCCGGTGAGCTTGGTCACGGCGTAGGGCGACCGGGGCGTCAGGGGGGCGGACTCGGGCGTCGGCACCTGCGACGCCCCGCCGTACACCGACGACGACGACGCCATGACCACCCGCCGCACCCCCGCGAGGTGCGCCGCCTGCAGCACGGCGAGGGTGCCGTGCACGTTGGCGGTGTCGCTGTCCAACGGTCGCTCGACCGAGCGGGCCACCGACCCGAGGGCGGCCTGGTGGAACGCCACGTCGCAGCCCTCGATCGCCCGGGCCACCGCCGCCTCGTCGGACACGTCGCCCTCGACGAAGGTCGCCTTGTCGGGAACGTTCTCGAGGCGCCCGGTGGCCAGGTTGTCGAGGACCACGACCTCGTCGCCGCGTGCGAGCAGCGCATCGGCGAGGTGGGAACCGATGAAGCCGGCGCCGCCGGTCACGAGGGCGCGCACGTGTCGGCTCCTTCCGGACGGGTGCCGCGCACGGCCTGGCGGACCTGATCGGCATGGGCGCTGACCCGGGCCAGCACCTCGGCGATCGTGGTGACGGCGCCGGGGGGCAGGTCGCGCCACAAGGGCAGGCTGAGGACCCGCCCGGCGACCCGATCGGTGGCGGGGAGCTCGGGCGTCCCGAGGTCGGCGTAGGCCCGCTGCCGGTGGACCGGGGGGTGGAAGTAGGGCCGCGTGTCGACGCCCTCGGCCTTCAGGGCGACCGCCAGCGTGTCGCGGTCGACGCCGAACCTGGTCTCGTCGACGATGACCGTGAAGTCCTTGTAGGTCGACTCGTCCAGCGGATCGACCGCCTGGGGAACGACGCCGTCGACCGCCTTCAGCGCCACCCGGTAGCGCTCGGCCAGGTCGCGCCGCACCGCCAGATGGGCGTCGAGGTCGACGAGCGACTCGAGCCCGACCGCGGCGTGCAGCTCGGACATGCGGGCGTTCAGCCCCGCGAACCGGGTGTCGTAGTCGCCGGGGTTGCCGTAGTCGACGCCGAGGCGCAGCCGTTCGGCCAGGTCGTCGTCGTGCAGGGCCACGAGCCCGCCCTCGCCCGAGGTCATCGGCTTGGTGGGGCTGAGGCTGAAGATCTCGGCGTCGCCGAAGGTGCCGAGCGCACGGCCGGCGCGGGTGGCACCGAACGCGTGGGCGGCGTCGAACACCACGGGGATGCCCGCCGAACGTCCCAGTTCCTCGACCGCTTCCGGCGTGCACGGCGCGCCGAACACGTGCGTGCCGACGAGCATCGAGGCGCCGTCGAGCCGGGTGGCGGCGTCGGCGACGTCGAGCTGGCAGGTCGTCACGTCGCACTCGGCGAAGCGCGGCACGGCGCCGGCCCAGCGGGCGGCGTGCGCGGTGGCCGAGAACGTGAAGCTGGGCATGACCGCGGCTGTGCCCGCGCGCGCCAGCGCCTGGACCACCAGCATGAGCCCTGCGGTGCACGACGCCACGGCCACGACGTGCGGCACGCCCAGACGGTCGGCGGCCTCGGCCTCGAACTGGCGGACCAGGGGGCCGTTGGTGAGGACCCCGCGGTCGTAGGAGGGGGCGAGCCGGGCCGTCACCCTCTCGAGCGGCGGGGTGGCCGGGCGGAAGAAGGGCAGGCCGTCGGCGAACGCGGGCGGCCCGCCCAGCACGGCGGGGGACGTCATGGTCATCTCCTGGACGACCGGCTGGGCCGGGAGGTCCCCGGCGGCTCGGTCGCGGTCGTGGGGCGAGGGACGAGGGTGAGGCCGGATCGTGGATCGGTCGTCGCCCGGCCGAACATCCGCTGGGCGAGGCCGGGGCGGGTCGACGGAGGCGCCGGTGGTGCGGCCGCACCGGCGCCGCGGGCGCTGCCCATTCGGCGTGCCCACACGGACAGCTCGGTCTTGTCGGCCAGATCGAAGACGTCCCACGCCAGGGTCAGGGCGTCGGCGAGCGCGTCGATCACCTGCAGCGAGTCCGCCAGCCGGCGGGCGCCCAGGGTGTCGAGCCCGGGGCACAGCGCCAGCTCGGCCACGTCGCGCAGCAGGGCGAGGGGCGTCACCGGCAGCGTCGCCATGGCCGCGCAGGCCACGACGAGCTGCTGATCGACGCCGAGCACCTCGACCGGGCGGCCCGCGAGGTCGACGGTGACCGGCGAGCCCAGCGCTGCGATCAGATCGGGGCCGAGATCGTCGTCGCCGCCGGCGTCATCGGGCGCCGCGTGCCCCGCCGGCGCGCGCAGGTCACCGAGCCCCGGGAGCGACGAGGTGAGCACGAGCCGCCCGACGACGCGGTCGCCGTGACCCGGCGGCGGGCCCTGCAGGGCCAGCGCGTCGGCGAGGTGGTCCGGGGTGACCAGGACCTGCACGCCCTGGCACCGGTAGACGCCCGCGTCGCGGTACGCGAGGCGGCGGGCGGGACCGTCGACGACCCGGTAGGTGATGCCGGCCGCGTCGAGGAGCGCCGCCGTTGTCGCCGTGCGCCGATCGACGAGCAGGGAGAGGCCCGACCGCTCGCTGTCGAGCACCGCGAGCTCGTCGGCCTGGCCGGGGGTGAGCGGTACCTCGCCCGCCACCGCCGCCGCTGCCAGAAGCCCGATCAGGTCGGCGGCCAGGCACGCGTGGACGAGGTCGAACCACTCGACCTCGTCGAGCGGCGCCGACGGCAGGTCGGTGCGGCTGCCGGCCAACCCGTGGGCGGCCACGGCGACCAGGCGCTCGGACAGGCCGGTCACCGCGTCGAGCACCCGACGGGCGGTGACGCCGGGCAGAGGCGCACGGCGCGGCGCGCACGGTCGCCGCTCCTGTGGTCGAGCGTGTCGCCCCGGCGGGCCCACCGGCCCGCCGCCCGCCCTGGCGTCGAGCTCACGGATCGATCCCGCGACCCGGAGGGCTGTCAGGTGCCCTGTAGACCCCGCCGCCAGCGCCGGCACCGCCGGCACCGCCGTCGCCTCCGAAGCCGCCGTCGCCGAACCCGACGGAGCGGCTGCCCGACGGTGGCGCGTAGCTCGGCTCGCTGCGCGGCTCGACCTTCGCCATGACCGACTGGCGCAGGCGGTCGGCACGCGACGGCGGGTTGCCGTAGTAGTCGTTGAACAGCCCGGTGGGCACGCCGACCAGGACGACGCCCAGGGTCGGGGCGCCCAGCCGCTCGAGCAGCTCGGCGGTGCGCTCGGCCGCGGGACTGGTGGTGCGCCCGGCTCGGCTCGCCAGCACCACGACGTCGGCCATGGTCACCAGCTCGCG
>JAFGPU010000362.1 GCA_016936035.1 Acidimicrobiales bacterium | reverse complement strand
CGTGGCCTGGCGGATCGTCCGCAACCGCGACACCGCGGCCGAGGTGGCCCAGGACGTCTTCCTGGCGGCGTGGCAGGGCCTCGGGCAACTCGAGCAGCCGGGCTCGTTCGGGGGATGGGTGCGGCGCATCGCCCGCAACCGGGCGCTCAACCGCCTCGACCGCGACCGTCGTGCCACCCCGGCCGGCGGGTCTGCGGACGCCACTCCCGACCGCGCCGCGCCCGAGGTCGACATGACGGCCGCGTTCGGCGAGCGCGACCAGCGGGAGCTCGTCTTGGCTGCGGCGAGCGCCCTGGGTGAGCGCGACGCCAGCCTGCTCGACCTGCACCTTCGCCACGGCTTCGGGGCCCAGGAGATCGCGGAAGAGCTGGACGTCACCGCCAACAACGCCCACCAGCTGCTGCACCGGCTCAAGCGCCGGCTCGGCGGTGCCATCAGGTCGTGGGTGCTGTGGCGCGACAGCAGCGCCTGCGCTGGCCTCGACAGGGCCATCACCGCGGCCGGGATCACGACCTTCGGGCCCGAGGCCGTCAGGGTCGTCGGCCGGCACGCCCAGGGATGCGACGACTGCGGTGAGCGTCAACGCCTGCGCCTCGCTCCCGAGGCGCTCTTCGCCGCCATGCCGATGGTGATCGCCCCACCGCTGATCAAGGCCGAGGCGGCGGCGGCGCTCGGTGAGGCCGGCGTGCCGATGGCGGGGTCCGCATCGGTCGGCCTCGGCGACGCAGCCGGGTCGACTCGCGACGCCCACGGCGGCGGCGGAGAGCCCGGTGCGAACGGCGAGGACGCCGGCGCGGGTGCCGGGGCCGACACCGGCGTGCCCGACGGGGCGGCCGCCGAGGCTGACACCGGCGAGCCGGGCGGGGTGGGTGCCGGCGGCGAGGACGGCGGTGGTGAGGGCGTCGCTGCCGGCGCGGGAGGCACCGGCAGCGGCGGCGTCGGCATGGGCACCCTCGCTCGCCGGCTGATGGTCGCCGTGCTGGTCGCCCTCGTGGTGGGCGTCGGCGCGGTGGCGCTGCTGACGCGCGGCGCCGGCGATCCCGATGACGTCGCCGAGCCCGCCGGGTCGGCGGTGGACGCCGCCCGGTCCGCCGGGTCGCTGAGCGGCGTCGAGCGGGCGCCCACCACCCCGACCACCTCGACGCTCCCCGCGCCGGTGCCGCCCACGGCGGCCGACACGACCGCACCGGCCGACCCGGCTGAGCCGGCCGGCGGAGGCTCGCCCGATGCGGTCCCCGACCCGGGATCGACGGGCACCACGGCGTCGACGGGCTCCACGACGGGACGCGAGCCCGCCGATCCCGGCGTGCCCGGCGGGGGTGCGCCGGCGATCGGGGGCTTCCGGGCCAGCCTCGGTGGGGCGTGCGGCGCGACGGCGTCGGATCGCGAGGTCCACCTGGCATGGCAGAGCACGGGTGGCGACAGCGCCACGCTCTCGGGGCCGGGCGGCGTCACCACCCACGCCGCGTCGGGCACCGAGACCCGCTGCGTCGCCGCAGAACCGGCCCCGTCGTTCACCCTCACGGTGACCGGACCCGGTGGCGAGGCGACGGCCACGGCGACGGCGGCCGGCTGAGCGGCCCGACCGGGCCGGTGCCTGCCGGCCGGGAGGGGGCGGTCGCCCCGTCAAAGGTGCGCGCGGCGGGTGCGGGCAGCCGGGTCCTGGCGGTAGAAGTCGCGGAGGACGTCGTAGAGCGCGGGCGCCTCGACGGCGAGATCCGTCGGACGGTCGAAGAACACCTCGGTGGCGACCGCGAAGAACTCGCCGGGGTTGACCGCCGCGTAGCCGCGGAGGACGCCGCCGTCCTCGCCGTTGCGCAGCCGCTCGTACGCCGCCGTGCACACCTCGACCCACCGCCGGCGGGCGGCGTCGTCGGGCAGGGGTGGCGTGCCGTCGACGAGGCCGTCGAGCATGTCGAGCTTGTGCGCGAACTCGTGGAGCACGACGTTGTAGCCCCGCTCGGGGTGGCGGGCGCCGGCGCGGGCCGCATCCCAGGCGATGAGCACGGGACCCCGCCGGTCGTGGGTCTGACCGACGACGCTCAGCGGGGCGTCGGTGGCCAGGCCGCGGGCCGGTCCGGCCCGCTCGCCGTGGAGGGTGACGGTGGTGGGGTGGACCACGATGGCGGTGACGTCGCGGTAGCAGTCGATGTCGAGCCCGAGGACGAGCAGCGCGGCCTGGGCTGCGATCACGACGCGGATCTCGTCGGTGAGCGCGAACCCGTTGGCGGCTTCCCACCGCCGGTCGGCGACCTGGGCCATGAGGTGGCCGAGGCGTTCCCGCTCGTCTTCGTCGAGCACGTGCCAGTGGGCGAGCGACGTGGCCGTGATGGTGCGCCACGCGTCGGGCAGCCCCGACCGGTCGCGCCGGCGCCCCCACACCTCAGCTCGCCTCTGCCATCGTGCACGCTCCCGGACCGGTCTCTTCGCGATCGCCCATCCTGGCGTGTGCGAGCCGTGATTCCGCCGAGGCGTCCGCGAGGCGCCGCGTGTCGGAGGCCGCGAGCCGGGCTCGGGGGCCCACCGGAGGAGCTCCACTGCCAGCCGGTGCTCGCCGCCTGACGGCGGGGCCTGCACAGCTTGCTCACCGGTGGGCGCCAGCTCGCGTCGCGTCGATCGACGAACCCGCAGCAGGCATTACAGATCGTCCCTTCCCAAATGCGGAGCGTAGTCGTACAGTGCGAACGGCAGACGAGCACTCGTCGTGGTGGGCGAAGTACGTCACGTGCCGGCCGTCGGCCGGTCACCCACAGGGGGAGGAACCACCATGATCCGTAGATGTCTCGTCGCGGTCGTCGCCGCCACGACGGCGCTCGGCGTTGCCGCGACGGCCGCCGCAGCGTCACCGGAGGCGCCGATCGGGCCGGCGCAGCAGGCCGACGACGGCCAGGTCGAGCAGTCCGCCGCACCGGTGGACGGCAGCTACATCGTCACCCTCGCCGACACACCGAGCGCCCAGGTGGCGGCCGAGGCCCGGTCCCTCGCCGCCGACCACGGCGCGCGGGTGACTCGCACCTACACCTCTGCCCTGCGCGGGTTCGCCGCGGAGATGTCCGAGGAGCAGGCGCAGCGCCTCAGCCGCAGCCCGGCGGTGGCGGCGGTCGAGGAGGACGGGGTCGTCCACGCCATCGACACCCAGGCGAACCCGCCGTGGGGCCTCGACCGCATCGACCAGCGCAACCTCCCGCTCGACCAGAGCTACACCTACGGCGCCACCGGTGCCGGCGTCCGCGCCTACATCATCGACACCGGCATCCGCACCACCCACACCGACTTCGGCGGGCGGGCCACCCACGGCCGCGACACCGTCGACAACGACAACGACGCCACCGACTGCAACGGGCACGGCACCCACGTGGCGGGCACCGTGGGCGGCACGACCCACGGGGTCGCCAAGCAGGTGTCGCTCGTGGCGGTGCGGGTGCTCAACTGCCAGGGCAGCGGCACCACCTCGGGCGTCATCGCCGGCATCGACTGGGTCACCGCCAACGCCGACCGGCCGGCGACGGCCAACATGAGCCTGGGCGGGGGCGCCTCGTCGGCGCTCGACACCGCGGTGCGCAACTCGATCGGGACCGGTATCACCTACGCCGTCGCCGCCGGCAACGGCGACGCGCTCGGCCGCCCGCAGAACGCCTGCAACGGCTCGCCGTCCCGCGTGACCGAGGCCGTCGTCGTCAGCGCGACGAACTCGTCCGACACCAAGGCGTCGTGGGCCAACACCGGGTCGTGCGTCGACATCTTCGCCCCCGGGGTCAGCATCACGTCGGCCTGGCACACGAGCAACACGGCGACGAACACCATCAGCGGCACGTCGATGGCGACACCGCACACGGCCGGCGCGGCCGCGCTGTACCTGCAGACGGCGCCGGGTGCGTCGCCCGCCTCGGTCGGCTCGGCCCTGACGTCGAACGCCACGACCGGCGTGGTGCAGAGCCCCGGCAGCGGCTCGCCCAACCGCCTGCTCTACACGGGCTTCATCGGTGACGGCGGCGGGGGCAACCAGGCGCCCGACGCCTCGTTCACAGCCTCGTGCCCCAACCTGACGTGCTCCTTCACCGACACGAGCACCGATGCCGACGGCACCATCGCGGGCCGCTCGTGGAGCTTCGGTGACGGCTCGACGTCGAGCGCAGCCAACCCGTCCCACACCTACGCGGCCGCCGGCACCTACACGGTGCAGCTCACGGTGACCGACGACGACGGGGCGACGGACTCGACGTCGCAGCCCGTGACCGTCAGCGACGGCGGCGGGGGCACCGACCCCGATCCCAGCACGCCGACCCTGACCGACGGTGTGCCGGCCTCGGCCACCAACGGGGCCACCGGCACCTGGGAGTACTTCAAGATCCAGGTGCCGGCAGGCACGTCGTCGCTCGACGTCGTGCTGGACGGGACGTGCTCGGGTTGGTGGTGGTGCAGCCCTGACCTCGACCTCTACGTGCGCCGAGGGGCCCGGCCCACGACCTCGACCTACGCGTGCAGGTCGACCTCGTGGAACGCCGACGAGCGGTGCACCATCTCGAGCCCGGCCGCCGACTGGTGGTACGTGGGCGTGTACGTCTACGGCGGTGGCGGCACCCAGACCACCTACACCATCACGGCCAGCCACTGAGCACGGCCAACCACTGAACACAGCCAGCCACTGAGCACTGGGCTCCCCGGCCCGCCCCCGCCGGGCCGGGGAGCCCGCTCGCGCGTCGCCCGGGGCCCTCACCCCGCGATGGCGGCGACCGCCTCGCCGAGGGCGGCGATCGCGGCCTCGAGCTGGGCGTCGGCGAGGTAGGGCGCCGGGCCGAGCCGCAGGACCTGCCCGCGGTGGTCGCAGAGGACGCCTCGCCGCGCGAGCTCCTGTTCGAGCCGGGGGGCGTGTGGGGTGCGCAGGGCCAGGAAGCCGCCCAGGTCCGCGAGCCGGACCGTGCGATCGCGGGCGATGACCGCCTCGGGGGCGTCGAGCTCGTCGAAGGCCCGGATCAGCACGTCGAGCTGGTGCTGGTAGCTCTGGTGCAGCAACGCCGGCGTCAGGCCGCTGTCGTCGAAGAAGCGGAGCACCCGCGCCGCCCGGTAGTGGCTGGTGGGGTCGTAGGTCGCGCCGGCGAAGCGCGCCGCGCCCTCGCCGTACTGCACGCGTCCGGTGGGGTGCTCGCCGGCCAGATCGGCGAACTCGGCGAACCAGCCCGTGACGACCGGGCGCATCCAGCCCGCGTGCGGGGGCAGGCGCAGGAAGCCGTTGCCCTCGCCGAGCTGCAGGTACTTGTAGCCGCCACCCACCACCCAGGCGTCGCTCAGGCCCAGCGCCCCGAGCGGCAGCGGCACCGGGCCGAGGGCGTGGTAGGCGTCGACCAGCAGCTCGACCTCGTGCCGGCGGCACACGTCGGCCAGACCGCCCAGGTCGGGGACGACCCTCGCCGACTCGAACAGCACTGCCGAGACCAGGACGGCCGCCGTGGCCCGGCCGTCACCGAGCGTCGCCGCCAGGCGCTCGGCGAGCGTGCCGGCCGGCTCCGCGGTCACCCGGACCACGTCGACGCCTTCCTCGGCCAGCCGGTCGAGCTGGCGCCGCAGGCTGTGGAACTCGCCGTCGGTCGTCACCAGGCGCCGACCACCGGCCTGCAACCCGAGCCCCGAGAGGAACCGGACGACCAGCTCGTGGGTGTTGGCGCCCAGCGCCACCTGCCCGCCGGGGTCGCCGAGCAGCCGGCCGACCGCGGCACGCAGCTCGTCGGCCTTCGCCGCGGCGCGATCCCACTTCCCGTCCACGGCCTCGGCGGCGTCGTCGAACGCCTCGAGCTGTCCCTCGCGGGCGACGTCCGGCCACGCCTGGTGGGAGTGCCCGGTCAGCAGCAGCCGCTCGGCGACGCGGAAGCGCGAGTAGTGCGGCGCCAGCGCGTTGGGTGTGGACGCCAGGTCGTCCAGCGTGGTCACAGCTCGCTCCGGATGGCCCACAGGTCGGGGAACACCGGGGTCGACAGCGTCGACCGCAGGTAGGCGGCACCGGCGGAACCGCCGGTGCCCGAGCGGGTGCCGATGGTGCGCTCGACCATCTTCACGTGCCGGTAGCGCCACTCCTGCAGGCCCTCGTCGAGGTCGACCAGCCGTTCGGCGATCTGCGCGGGCTCGCTGTCGTCGCGGTAGACGGCGAGCAGCATCTGCTGCACGGCGGGCGACGGCTCCCACGCGTGCGTGACGTCGCGGTCGAGCGCGCCGGCCGGCACGTCATAGCCCTGGGTGGCGAGGTAGCGGAGGAACGAGTCGAACACCGAGGGGGCCGCCATCGCGGCCTCGATGCGGGCGCGCCCCGGGCTGCCGGCGGGGTGGTGGTCCACGACCGCCCGGTCACGCCGCCCGAGCGTGGCTTCGAGCGCCCGGAACTGGGCCGACTGGAACCCGCTGGCGGCGTCGAGACGGTCACGGAACCCGAGGAACTGGCGCGGCGTCATCGTCTCGAGCACGTCGATCTGGGCGACCGCCACCTTGAGGATGGCGAGGATGCGCCGCAAGGTGTGCAGCGCGTGGGCGGTGTCGCCCCCCTCGAGCCCGCGCTGGAGGTGCGTGGTCTCGTGGAGCAGCTGCTTGAACCACAGCTCGTACACCTGGTGGACGACGATGAACAGCATCTCGTCGTGCTCGTCGGAGCGGGGGCGCTGCGCGGCGAGCACCTCGTCGAGCGCGAGGTACGACGAGTAGGTCAGGGCAGGGGAGCGGTCGGGCATGCGGGCGGTCACCTCGTCGTGGCATCCACGGGCAGGGGCCGTGCGCAGCGTAGATGCACCGGGTTGCGACGTGGCGGCCTGCCGCGATCGCCGATACCGGCATACTGCCGGCATGGAGCACGCGGGGATACTCGCCCACAGCATCGAGGGCGCGGCGCTGTGCCTGCGCACGTTCGCGGCCGACAGCGCCCGCGAGCTGGGCCCCTACGCCCATCCTGACGTCACGCTCGACTGCATCGCGCTGGCCGAGAGCATGCCGGCGTGGGACGCGGGCGACCACGACGCGATCCGGGCCGTCCTGGCCCGCAGCGCCGCCCGGCTGTCCGCTGCCGGCGCCACGTTCTTCGCCTGCCCGGACAACAGCGCCCACCTGGCCCTCGAACAGGAGGGCGACCCCCTCCCGCTGCCGGGGCTGCACATCGCTGACGAGGTGGCCGACCGGGCGGCGCGGGACGACCGCCGCCGCGTCGGCATCCTGGGGACGCGGTTCACGATGGACGGCTGGATCTACCCCCGGGCGCTCGCGGCCCGGGGCATCGAACACCGTGTCCCGACCGAGGACGACCGCGCCACCGTCGACGCCATCATCTTCGACGAGCTCGTCGAGGGCGTGTTCTCGGACGCGGCACGCCGCGAGTACGTCCGGATCATCGACCAGCTCCGGCGGGACGGCTGCGACGCCGTCGCGCTGGTGTGCACAGAGATCCCGCTGCTCGTCGGGCCGGACACCTCGCCGCTGCCGGTGCTCGACTCGACGCGGTTGCTGGCCCGCGCCGCGGTCGAGGTGGCGATCGGCCGGCGGCCGATGCCGGTGTGGCGGGGTGGACCGCCCGCCGCCTGATCGGTGCGACGGGCGGTCCACCCCGTCGACATCACCGCTCGTGCACGTAGGCGACCATGATGCCCATCTGGCCGCCGTGGCCGTGGCCGTGGTCGCCGACCCCGTACTGGGTGTGGAGACGGATGGTGTCGCCCTCGCGGATCCATTCGCGCGGCATGCAGCCCGTGGCGCCGGCGACGTGGCCCTGGTAGCTCTCGAGGTCGACGTCCGGATGGTCGCCGGCGGTCATGTGCCACCAGTCGGTGGGGTGCAGCGGGTCGCTGCCGGAGCCCGGCACGGCCGGCCCGAACATCGAGCCCTCGGGGTAGCCGGCGAGCGACGTGCAGATCTCCTTGCCGCTGGTGACGTTCTCCGCAGCGATGCTGAGCCCGTTGTCGTGGACGTGGCCGGCGAGCGCCATGACCTTGCCGCTGATCGTCGAGGTCCAGTCCCACTCGGTGTCGGAGTAGCCGTGGGGCAGGTCGACCTCGGAGTCGCCGCAGTTGTCGATGTCGAGCCAGACGGGCGTTAGCGGCTTGACCGGCACGGTGTCGGGCACCCAGGTGAAGGTGTACTCGAGCGCCATGTCACGCGGGCTGGTGGTCATGTTCATCAGATCGATGATCAGCCCCCAGTCGTCGTCGGCCCGCACCGGCAGGCCGTAGCCCTGGGGCGTCTCGAACAGGGTGCGCTCGTTGCCGGTGGCGAAGAACCGGTCGTTGCCGCCCTCGAGGGCGCCGAGCAGGTTGATGATGCCGCCCCCGGCGCCGGGTGCGCAGGTGGCGTCAGGTCGCGACCAGTTGACGTTGACGACGTGGTGCAGCATGCCGCCGTTGTCGTAGTTGATCGTCTCGCCGGTGGTGGCGTCGACCAGGTTGGGGACGATCTCGGTGATGTAGCAGTCCTCGCAGGGCTTCTCGACCGGCATGTCGCGGCAGAAGCCCAGCCCGCGGCAGCCGCCCTCGCGGATGATGGCGTTGGAGATCATGCCCGGATGGTCGGCGCTCATCGCCCCGGGCACGGTGAAGGGCCCGTAGCGCACGACGGTCGTCTGCGCCCGGTGGCCGTACTCGCCCCGCCCGGCGATGGCTCCGTTGCGGTCGCCGCCGTCGCGCTCCGTCACCGCGCCGGCCGTCCCCGCCGACGTGGGTTCGGCCCCTGCCTGTCCGGCACCGAGCAGCAGGGCCGGCACGATGAGTGCGCACATCAGAAGTCGGGCTCGTGTCATGCTTCCCCTCCTCGCGACCGTCCCCTGGGCCGCGTTCGCGCAGTATCGCACCTCGACGGTGCGCGATGCCGAGGGTCCGGGCGCACGGGATGGCCACGACGGGTCTGCGCTGCGGCGAGCAGGGGTGTGACGACGACGCCTCGCCTGCGGTCGCTCGCACGGGAACAGGGGCGGGGGCTCCGCTGTTCATACGGGGTGGACCCCACCGACAGGAGTCGCCCCATGGGCACCACGATCGAACTGACCCAGTCGACCTTCGAGAAGACCGTCACCGACAACGACATCGTGCTGGTCGACTGGTGGGCCTCGTGGTGCGGGCCGTGCCGGGTGTTCGCGCCGGTGTTCGAGGAGGCGGCCGCCGCCAACGACGACATCGTGTTCGGGAAGGTCGACACCGAGGCCGAGCAGGGGCTCTCCGCCATGGCGGGCATCATGTCGATCCCCACCCTGATGGTGTTCCGCGAAGGTGTCCTCGTGTTCTCCCAGCCGGGCGCGCTGCCGGCCGCGGCGCTCGAGGACCTGATCGGCCAGGTCCGGGCGCTCGACATGGACGAGGTGCACCGCGCCGTGGCGGCCCAGTCCTCGGGCGACTGACCCCGGCCGCCGTCGGGGCGCGGCGCACGCCCCCAGGTGGTTGACTCCTGCCATGGGGCTCACACCGATGGGGGAGAGGTACCGCCGGCCCGACTGGGTGCGGCGGGTGAACGCGATGGGCCTCGCCGTGGGTGGCACCCGCCGCCTGGTGCCGCTCGATGCCGGCGAGATGATCGACCACGCCCGGCGCTCGACCGGCATCGCGGCGCCTGCCGACCTGGGCGACGGCGACTGGGAGGGGCGGCTGCGGTCGCTCGTCGACGGTGTCAACGGCAGCGACCTGCACGTGGTCGGCCGCCTGATGACGCGCGAAGAGATGCTGCGCTGCCTGCGGACCCGCTTCCTGGTGGGCGAGCGGCGTCGGCAGGAGCCGGCGATCGCCGAAGAGGTCATCGAGGCGCCGGTGGTGGTCACCGGGCCCGCCCGGTCCGGCACCACCATCCTCTTCGAGCTCCTCGGGCTCGATCCGGGGCTGCGCACCCCGATCGCGTCGGAGGTCCTCCACCCGGTGGTGCCAGCGGGCTCGAGCGACGACGACCGCCGCGCCATGACCGAGGCCGAGCAGGAGCTGTGGGCAGACGTGCAGCCCGAGTTCGCGGCGATCCACGAGCTGCGCGCCGACCTGCCCGTCGAGTGCATCACGCTCACGGCCCCGTCCTTCGCCGGAAGCCACTGGTCGATGGTGCTCACCGATCCGGGCGCCTGGGTGCCCGACGTGGCGGCCGATCTCGCGTTCCACCGGACCGTGCTGCAGACCGTGCAGTACGGCCGTCCCGCCCGGCGCTGGCTGCTCAAGACGCCGGGCTACGTGTTCATCCTCGACGACCTGCTGACCGCCTACCCCGACGCGTGCGTGATCCTGACCCACCGCGATCCTGCACGGACCATGCCGTCGACGGTGAGCACCACCGCGATGGTGCAGTGGCTGCGCACCGACCGCGTCGACCTCGATGGGCTCTCCCAGATCATCGGCATGCTGTTCAGCGATGCGCTCAACACGATCGCCCGCCGTCGCTACGCGGGGTCGCTGCCCGGCACGTACGGCGACGTGCGGTTCGCCGACCTGATGGCCGACCCGACGGCGGCCATCGTCGCCGCCTACGAGTCGATCGGCCGCGAGCTCTCGGACGGGCACCGCCGCGCCATCAACCGGTATCTGCTCGCCAAGCCTCGGGGGAAGCACGGCGCCCACCGCTACACCGCCGAGGACTGGGGCTTCGACGGCGCCGCGCTGCGCACCGACCTCGCCGACTACATCACCTACTTCGCCGTCCCCAACGAGGACGGATGATCCGACCCGCCCGGGATGCGCAGCGCCACCGCTGTCGCCGCTCGGGTCGGCGAACCTTCAGGCGAGCGAACCCACCGGCACGACCTCGGCGACCGGCGTCTCGATCGGGCCGTCGGGCAGCATGAACCGCCAGAACACGAGCCCGAAGGGGCGCCCCTCGGTCGTGAGCCAGTTGGGCACGCCCGGGTCACGGTGGGCGACGACGAGGGTGACCGCGCCGTCGGCATCGGCCACGGCCTGCGCCCGGTTGAGGCTGACGCGGCCACGCAGGTAGTCGAACGTCTGGAGCTGGCGGTTCCACAGCGACACGTTGGCGCACCGGCAGGACGGCCACCGCGCCCTGACCACCAGGGCCTCGTCCGGTCCCAGCAGGTAGGGCGCCATGCTGTAGGCGGCGTCGGCGGCGGCCAGCGCATGGGTGCCGGGCGGCACCGGCGGCGGGAACACGTGTGGCACCCGTGACACGAAGTCGGGCGGGTCGCCCTCGCCCGGCTTGGCCATGGTCTCGACGGTCCGGCTGCGCACGTAGGTGGCCATCCGGCGGACGGCGGTGGCGACCGTGGCGTCGGTGGGCGCCGGCGGCGGGGCCGGGACGTCGCCGTCGATCAGCTCGATCGTCAGGCCGAGGTCGGGCGCAGGCGGGCGGGAGGGCGTGTCGGGCTGCTCCCAGTAGTGGCGGACCGTGAGCCGCGAGGCATCGTCGGCGAGGGGAAGCCACCCCCGGTCGCGGGGCGGCCCGCCGACGGTCAGCTCGAAGCTGCCGTCGTCGGCCACGTCGAACCCGGTGTCGTTGAGCACGCCCACGGTCCCCGAGGGGAAGGAGCCGTCGTCGGCCCCGGCCTCGACCGTGAACGATACGTAGACGGCGCCCGCCGTGCGCCCCCGGACCCGGTAGGTGCCGCGGGGGTGGACCCGCGCGTCGTGGTAGCGGGCGTCGGCGTTGTCGCCGAGCGCCTTCCGCCACGGGGTGACGATGGCGCGGAACACCGGGTGGGCGGGATCGTCCTCGAACTGGGTCTCGATGGCCGTGCCCAGGTGGTGGACGATCGCCCGCAAGCCCTCGGCGACATCGCCCGGGTCGGTGAGGCCCCATTCGTCGCCGGCGTAGCGGTCGCCCACCTCGCGGAGCGTGGCCAGCAGGTCGGCGAACGCGTCCTGGCTCTGGGTCATCGGTCCCCCTCGTCGTGCGACGCCACCCGCGCCGTCGCCCACCGGACGGAGGAGTGTCTACACCTCGGGGGTGAACGTCGCCCGGATGTGGGCTGCGCTGTCGATCCGGGCCGTCCCCGTTCGTCCAGAGGGTGAGAGCAGCCGGCGGACCGCCGGCGGTAGCGTCACGACCAAGGAGAGCGAGATGACAAAGTACCTGCTCAGCGTCTACCAGCCCGACGGCGAGCCCCCGCCTCCCGCCGAGCTGGAGCAGATCGGCAAGAACATCGAGGTGTTCCACCGCGAGCTCCAGGACGCGGGTGCGTGGGTGTTCGCCGGTGCCCTGCACCTCGCCCCCTCGTCGACCGTCCTGCGCCCCGACGACGGCGAGGTCCTCGTCACCGACGGGCCGTACACCGAGGGCAAGGAGCACCTCGGGGGACTCGTCATCATCGAGGCGCCCGACCTCGACGTCGCGCTCGACTGGGGACGCAAGGCCGCCCTGGCGAGCACCCTCCCGATCGAGGTCCGACCCTTCCAGGACGGCCGGTAGGAGGCGTCCGGGCGTGCCGGCCCCGCCCGTCGCCGACGTCGAACGGGTCTTCCGTGAGCAGTCCGGGCGCGCGGTGGCGGTGCTGGTCAGGGTGTTCGGCGACATCGACGTCGCCGAGGAAGCGGTGCAGGACGCGTTCGCCGTGGCGGTGGAACGCTGGCCGGCCGCCGGGCTGCCCGCGAGCCCGGCGGGGTGGATCATCACGACCGCCCGCAACCGCGCGATCGACCGGCTCCGGCGGGAGGCGTCGCGCGACGACCGGCACGCCCAGGCCGCCCTGCTCCACGAACGCGACGAGCCCGTCGAGGGAGGTGCCGTGCACGACGACCGGCTGCGCCTGATCTTCACCTGCTGCCACCCGGCGCTCGCCGTCGAGGCGCAGGTGGCGCTGACGCTGCGCCTGCTGGGTGGGCTGAGCACCGACGAGATCGCCCGGGCGTTCCTCGTGCGCCAGTCCACCATGGCCCAGCGCCTGGTGCGGGCGAAGAACAAGATCCGCGACGCGAAGATCCCCTACCGGGTGCCGAGCGAGCCCGACCTGCCCGACCGCCTCCGGGCCGTGCTGGCGGTGCTCTACCTGGTCTTCAACGAGGGACACACGGCCAGCGCCGGCGAGCGCCTCGGCCGCGAGGACCTCAGCGCCGAGGCCATCCGCCTCGGCCGGGTGCTCGCCGAGCTCATGCCCGACGAGTCCGAGGTCCTGGGCCTGCTGGCGCTCATGCTGCTGGTCGAGGCGCGCCGGCCCGCCCGCACGACGCCGGAGGGCGACCTCGTGCCGCTGGCGGAGCAGGACCGCAGGCTGTGGGACCGCCGGCTCGTCGCCGAGGGCCAGGGTCTGGTGCGGCGCTGCCTGCGGCGGAACCAGCCGGGTCCGTACCAGATCCAGGCGGCGATCAACGCCGTCCACAGCGACGCCGCGTCGGCCGACGCCACCGACTGGCGGCAGATCGTGCAGCTCTACGACCAGCTGCTCGTCGTCGCTCCCAGCCCGGTCGTGGAGCTCAACCGCGCGGTCGCGGTGGCCGAGGTCGACGGGCCCGATGTCGCGCTCGCCCTGGTGGACGGCCTCGACCTCGACGGCTACCACGTGTACCACGCGGTGCGCGCCGACCTGCTGCGGCGCGCCGGCCGCAACGCCGAGGCGCTGGCGGCGTACGAGGTCGCCGTCGCCCGCACCGGGAACGCCGCCGAGCGCGCCTTCCTGCAGCGCCGCCGCGATGGGCTCGCCTCGGCCTGACCGTCGCGACGTGACCGCTCGGTCGGCTCAGGTGAGGTCCCAGCCACCCACCGGGGGCAGCTCGAGGAACGTCCGGCCCGGCGTCAGCGCGATGGGCTGGCCGTCGTCGGCGACGAGCTGCAGCGGGTCGCCGGGCGCAGGCCGTGACCACGTGCCTTCGACGGCGTGACCCTGGGTGAGCACGACCACGCGACCGTCGCCGGTCATGCTGCCGTGGGGCACCGAGCGACCCTGCTGGCCGGAGAGGTCGTAGTCGATCTCGGCCACGACGACGTTGGTGGGGGCGATCTGCTCACCGTCGGTGTCGACGTGGGGCGTGCCCCGCTGGTCCCGCAGCCAGCTGCCGCTGTCGGCGTCCCAGGTGAACCGCGCCACCTCGGGCCCCCCGAACCGGAGGGCCACCCCGTTCGCCGGCACGGCCCCGTCGGGCAGGGCCTCGCCGTCGCCCAGGTAGGTGAACACGGGCTCGGGCGGTGGCGGCGGATCGTCCGGGGCCTTGTCGTACAGCGCTTCGGTGGAGGTGAACAGGTTGTGCGGCGCGGCCCGGTCGTCGCTGCGGGTGAAGCCCTCGCCGGACACGTTGTGGCCGATGTCGACGACGTCGGCCTCGCCGAGCTGCGCCATGACCGAGCTGTTGCCCCCGGAGGATGCGAAGAGCGGCCGGCCGAACAGCGTGACGAGCTCGAGATCGGTCGTGCGCACCGAGCGCACCGGTCCGACCTCGGCGGCGTCGGTGGAGTGGAACACCGCCGCGAGCCGGCTGAGGTCGCCCTCGACCTGCTCCTCGATGACGATGTCGGCCTGGTTGAGCCCCGCCTGGGGGCGCGCCTCCTCGACGTTGTCGAACTTCACGAACAGGGCCGGCCGTTCGAGGCGGTCGCCGAAGTCGCCGGTCAGCCCCGTGAGCGGGGCGACCACAGGGGCGGGAGCCGACGGCCCCTCCGCGGTCGTGTCGTCGTCGCCGTCCCCCGTCACGAGGACGGCGACCAGCACGATCACGACCAGGACGGCCACGGCCCCCAAAACGGCGAGGCGGTGGCGGGCGAGGAACGAGCGGAGGTCGGTGAGCGCAGACATGGTCCTGTACGCAGCGTCGT
>JAFGPU010000361.1 GCA_016936035.1 Acidimicrobiales bacterium | reverse complement strand
GGCGAGCTTGCGGGCCCGGGTCAGCACCTCGACCCGGTCGGCGCCGGCGAAGTAGTAGATGTTCTGCATCAGCAGCACGAGGTCCCACGGCCCCGACAGCTCAGGGGGCATCCGGCGCACGTCGCCCACGTGGATGGCGAACCGATCGCCTAGTCCCCAACCTGCCAGGTTGCGACGGGCCTGGTCGGCCACCGCGGCGTCGACGTCGAGTCCCGCACCCGTCACCGCCGGGGAGGCGTCGGCCAGGTGGCGCAGGTTCACCCCCGACCCGCAGCCGATCTCCAGCACCCGCCGGGGGCGGCGCGTACGGACGAGATCGTGCAGCAGCGGTCCGAAGATCGGCTCGACGACCCGCGACGTGCGCGCCACCAGCTCGCCGTGGGCCTCCAGGTAGTTCCCGGGCGGCGCGCCGGCGAGGCGGTCGCCGAGCTGCCGGTACACGTCGGTGCCGTACATGACCGCTTCCTCGGGCAGCGCGGCCAGACCGTCGACGGCGGGGTCGACCATCGCCCGGGCGCGCACGCCAGCGAGCCGCCACCGCCCGTCCCCGTCGACCCGCAGTTCGCCCACCGACTCGCCGACATGCAGCAGCGAGCGCAGCAGCGCGGGGTCGCACCCGCCCGCGCCGCCGTCGGTCGACAGGGCACCGGCGAGCTCGTCGACCGTGCGCGGCTCGACGAGTGCCGCGAGCACACCCGTCGCCGCCGCCGTGCCCAGGAACTCCACGCGCAGCCAGCTCACGAAGTCGCGCGCGAGCAGCCCGTGCGCCCGCTTGTGGCGCAGGTGGAACCCGGAGAGCGCGAGGTCG
Organism: Acidimicrobiales bacterium; assembly: GCA_016936035.1. Taxonomy (GTDB): domain Bacteria; phylum Actinomycetota; class Acidimicrobiia; order Acidimicrobiales; family VFJN01; genus ZC4RG19. Next base: position 2,908 of record JAFGPU010000361.1, on the reverse strand, counting down.
ACCGAGTAGCGCACCGCCCCATCATGACCTCACGGGTGGCGACGTGCGCACGGTCGGTCGCCGTCCGATGCGGGTCAGCCGATGACGCCGTCGGCCCGCAGCGTGGACAGCTCGGTGTCGTCGAGACCCAGCTCGGCCGCGAGCACGTCGTCGGTGTGCTCGCCCAGCCAGGGCACCCGTGACTCGGGGCCCTCCGCGACCTTCGACATCTTGATGGGGTTGCCGGGCACCAGGATCGGTCCGAGCGCCCCCTCGGGGTCGTCGGTGCGGGGCACCTCGACCAGCATGTTGCGGGCGGCCACGTGCTCGTCGGCGATGACCTCGGGCGGGGAGAGGCACGGGCCCGCGGCCAGGCCGGCGGCGCTCAGCGCGGCCGACGCCTCGAACTTGGTGAGCGGTGCCGCCCAGGCCTCGATGGCCTCGCGGACCAGGTCCATGTTGTCGATCCAGCCGGCGGAGGTGGCGAAGCGGGGGTCGTCGTTCCACTCGGACTTGCCGATGACCGTGGCCAGCGCGGTGAAGTGCTGCGGCCGCACGCACTGGAGCACGAAGTGGCCGTCGCCGGCGGCGAAGGTGTCGACGATCGCTTTGATCTCGTCCTCGACCGAGCGGTGGATGCCCATCGACCACAGGTTGGTGACGATGTCGGTCATCGCCATCACCGCATCGAGCATGGCCACGTCGACCTGCTGGCCCTCGCCGGTGCGGTCACGGTGGCGCAGGGCCGCCAGCACGCCGATGGTGCCGAACAGCGCCGAGCTGATGTCGCCGAGAGCCCCGACCGGGTTGGCGCGGGGGCTGCGCCCGGGCTCGCGCCGGTACTCGTAGATGCCCGACATGGCCTCGACGATCGAGGCGTAGGCGGGCCAGGCGCGGTAGGGCGTCGCCACCGTGTTGCCGAAGCCCGACAACGACAGCCAGATCACCGCCGGGTGGCGCGCGGCGACGGCGTCGTAGCCGAGGCCGAGCCGGTCCATGGTGCCGGCCTTGAAGTTCTCGCACACCACGTCGAAACGGCCGGCGAGCGACAGGAACAGCTCGCGTCCCTCCGGGTGCTTCAGGTCGATGGCCACGCTGCGCTTGCCCAGGTTGTTGCGCAGGAACGTGGCCCCCACCTTCCTGCCCTCGGGGTCGACCATGTGGGGGAACGAGCCGCGGCCCGACTCGCCGGCGCCCGGGTGCTCGACCTTGACCACCTCGGCGCCGAGGCGGGTGAGCAGCTGGGTGCCGTAGGGCAGAGCCTGCATCTGCTCGGCCGCCAGGACGCGCACACCGTCGAGCGGCTTGCCGAACTGCGCCGCGTTCCCGTTCGCCACGTCACCGAGCTGCATGGGCGCAGGCTACGGCGAGATGTGACGACCCGTCAGATTCCGCCGTAGCCTGGTACCCATGGCATCACGGGGGATCCTGAGCTACGGCGCCTACCTGCCGTACCGCCGCCTCGACCGGTCGGAGATCTCGGCCGTGGCCGGCACCGGCGGGGGCCGGGGCACCCGCACGATCGCCTCCTACGACGAGGACGCCACCACCATGGGCGTCGCCGCGGCGCGGTCGGCGCTGCGCGCCGCGCCCGACGGGGTGCGCCCCGGCGCCCTCTGGTTCGCGACCGCCAGCCCGCCCTACCTCGACAAGACCAACGCCACCGCCATCCACGCCGCCCTGCGCCTCGACGCCACCACCCCGGCGTTCGACGTGAACGGCGCCGTGCGCTCGGCCGTGGGCGCGCTGCGGGCCGCCCTCGACTCGACCGCCCCGTCGCTGGTCGTCACCGCCGACATGCGCACCGGCCGACCAGGCTCGGCCGACGAGTCGACCGGAGGCGACGCCGCGGCGGCGATGGTGGTCGGCTCCGCCGAGGACGGGCCGGTGCTGGCCGAGGTCGTCGCCACCGCCAGCGCCACCGAGGAGTTCCTCGACCGCTGGCGCATCCCCGGTGACAGCCACTCGAGGCAGTGGGAGGAGCGGTTCGGCGAAGGCCGCTACGTCGCCCTCGGCCTCGCGGCCTGGGACGACGCCCTCAAGGCCGCGGGGCTGGTGGGCGACCAGGTCGACCGCGTCGTCATCGCCACGTCGCACGCCCGCGCCGCCGCGAGCCTCGGCAAGAAGCTGGGGCTGGGCGACAAGCTCGCCGCCGGCCTCGACGCCACGGTGGGGTTCACCGGTGCCGCCCAGCCGGGCCTGCTGCTGGCGCACGTGCTCGACACCGCCCCGGCCGGCCAGACCATCGCCCTGGTGGTGCTGGCCGACGGCGCCGATGTCGTCGTGCTGCGCACCACTGACGCGCTGGCCGCGGGTCGGGCGACGCCCACGGTGGCCGACCAGGTCGCCGCCGGTGGCGCGGTGCCCTACGGCAAGGTGCTGGCGTGGCGGGGCTACCTGCCCGTCGAGCCGCCGCGCCGTCCCGAACCGGCGCGCCCTTCGGCCTCGGCGGCCGGGCGGTCGCGCGACTGGAAGTTCGGTTTCGTCGGCTCGCAGGGCGACGACGGCACGGTGCACCTGCCGCCGATGCCGCGCGAGGACCAGGCCCGGCCCATGGCCGAAGCCACCGGCACCATCGTCACCTACACGGTCGACCGGCTGGCCTACTCGCCCTCGCCGCCGGTGATCTTCGCGGTGGTCGACTTCGACGGGGGCGGCCGCCTCCCGGTCGAGCTCACCGACGTCGACGTCGACGACGTGGCCATCGGCGGCCGGGTCGAGATGACGTTCCGCAAGCTGTTCACCGCAGACGGCATCCACAACTACTTCTGGAAGGCCCGCCCGGTGCGGGTCCCCACGACGGCCACCGCCACCACCGCAGGAGAGCGCTGACATGGGCTCACACGGCATCCGCGACCGGGTCGCCATCGTCGGCATGGGCTGCACCCGCTTCGCCGAGCACTGGGACAAGGGCGTCGACGAGCTGCTC
>JAFGPU010000046.1 GCA_016936035.1 Acidimicrobiales bacterium | reverse complement strand
GTGTGGGCGTCGACCTGCTCGGCGACGGGGATGATGTTCTTGTTGTTCGGCAGGATGACGACCTGCTCGGCGGGTACCGCCTCGACCGCCGCCAGCAGGTCGGCCGTCGACGGGTTCATCGACTGCCCGCCGGCGACGATGCCCTGGACGCCCAGGCTGTAGAAGATGCGCTTGATGCCGTCGCCCGCGGCGACGGCCACCACGGCCGTGCACACCGGCTCGGTGGCGTGCGGGGGCACCTCGACCAGGTCGGTGGCGGCGGCCTCGCGGACCCAGCGCTCCTCCTCGACCTCCTCCATGAGATCGGTGACGCGGATGTTGCGGGGGCGGCCGGCGTCGACCGCGGCCTCGATCGCGGCGCCGATGTCGTTGGTGTGGATGTGGCAGTTCCAGATGCCGTCGCCGCCGACGACCACGATCGAGTCGCCGATGCCGGCCCAGACGTCCTTGAAGGCGGGAACGGCCTCGTCGGGCGCTTCGAGGAAGTACATGACCTCGTACCGCAGGTCGCCCACGTCGTCGTGGCCCTCGTCGGCCGTGTGCTGCACCAGGTGGGCGTCGGGCCGGACCGCCCCCTCGCCCACCCGGGGCTCCGGCACCGGCCGGCCGTCGATGATCTGCAGCAGGGCGTCGAGCAGCAGCACGAGGCCGGTGCCACCGGCGTCGACGACCCCGGCCTCGGCGAGCACGGGCAGCAGGTCCGGCGTCTTCGCCAGGGCGGTCTCGGCCGCGTCCCGGGCCGCCTCGACGACGGCGACCAGGCTGGCGTCGGGCACATCGGCCACCTTGGCCTCGGCGGCCTCGGCGGCCTCGCGGACCACGGTGAGGATGGTGCCCTCGACCGGCCGCATGACCGCCTGGTAGGCCGCGTCCGCGGCGGCCCGGAGGGCGCGGGCGAACGTGGGCCCGTCGCACGTTCCGTTCTCGCCGATGACCGACACGAAGCCCCGCAGGACCTGCGACAGGATGACGCCCGAGTTGCCGCGGGCGCCCATGAGCGACCCGTGGCTGATCGCCGTGCACACCTCGGCCAGCCCGTCGCCCGTGGCGTCGAGGCCCTCGCACACCGACACGACGGTCAGCGACATGTTCGTGCCGGTGTCGCCGTCGGGCACGGGATAGACGTTGAGCCGGTTGATGGGCTCGCGGTGCGCGGCCAGGGCGTCGCGGTAGGCCAGCACGGTCGCCCGCAGTTCGGCGGCCCCGAGGTGGTCGAGCACGGTCACGAGAGGGATGGTAGGTGACGCGTCGCCGGCACCTCGCGAGCGGACAGCGCTATCCCGTGCCGCAGCGCTTCGCCCCGGGGCTCACCGGCTGCCTCGACGAGCGGCGGCGACGGCCTCCTCGGGCAGCGCGGCCAGCCAGGTGGCCCGGTCGACGTCCTCCACCGTGGCTGCGACCGCGCGGAAGTCGTCGGTGGTCGTGAAGTTGTCGCCGCGCAGTTCGAAGACGGTGTCGCCCTCGCTCCACCACGCCGCGACGATCCCGCTGCTGGCGCCGTAGTCGAACAGCTGAGCATCGCGCCCGTCGATGGTGATGCCGGTCGCCGGGCCGGCGCGCTCGAGCAGATCGTCCACGCGGCCCTCGAAGTGCGATGCCGGGTACCAGTTCAGGGCGATCGACCGCCCGGAGCCGTCCTGGATGGTTGCCTCACCGACGTGCCCGCCGAACTCCTCGTCGCTGTTCTCCTCCATCCAGGTCACCTCCCATCCGGGGGCGGTCACCAGGAACCGCGGCACGACGGTGGCGTCGGCGGGTGCGGTCGCCTGACCGGCGGACGGCGTGACGACGTCGACCGGCTGTGACCGGTCGGTCCGGGTCACCAGCAGCGCCCCGATCGCGACCGACGCCGCCGCGGCACCGGTGGCGACGACCGTCCAGCGGCGGTCCGGTCGGCGGGACCTCCCGAGGGCTGCGTCGAGCGTGACCACCGCGGGTTGGTCGCGGACGCGGTCGATGTCGGGGCGCACCTCGACCGCGTCGGCGGTGCGGGTGAGAACCTCGGTGAGGCGATCTTCGAGCCGGGTCATGACAGGTCCTTTCGCAGGCGCCGGAGACCGCGCTGGATCCACGGGCCGACCGATCCCGGGCGGCAGCCGAGCACGCGGGCGATGTCTCGTTCGGGAAGCTGGTGGTAGAAGCGCAGGACGAGCGCGGCGCGGTGGTTGAACGGCAGCGCCTGGAGGGCGTCCCAGAGGCACTCGTCCTCGGGAGATCCCCGCTCGACGAGCAGCGGCAACCGGCGCTCGGTCGTCCCGGCGCGTCGGCCGTGGTCGCGGCACCGGTTCAGCACGGCACGACCCAGGTACGGCCCGGGATCGTCGATCTCGTCCCAGCGGCGGTAGATCTCGACGAACGCGTCGTGCACGAGATCATGCGCGGTGTCCGGGCTACCGACGAGCAGCGTCGCACGCCGGACCTGCGGCCCGAGCTCGCGCGTGTACAGGGCGACGAAGTCGTCCGGTGGTGCGGCCGAGGCCGCCGGTGGCGGGGGTGGCACGCGTGGCCCCGGCGCGATCGTCATGACCCGTTCGACGTGACGGCCGTCGAGTCTCATACACCGAGGTTGGTGCCGCCGTCGCGACGACCCGCGGACGCCAAGCAGACGGCCAGGTCACGAAGGTCGGGCAGGCCGTGGAGCACGGTGTCCTGAGACGCCTGCGACGGCCGCTACGCCCGACCCGTTGATGGGCTCGTTGCGCGCGGCCAGCGCCTCGGCGTAGGCGTGCACGGTCGCTCGCGGGTCAGGCCTCGATCCGGCTGATGAATCGAAGCACGTCGTTCTCGTCGAGGACGTCCGTCGTCACCTGGAGGACCGACGCATCGTCTCGACCCGCGAAGACGTACTCGTCGTAGACCCGATCGTCGTAGCCGATCTGACCGCCCGGAATGGTCGCGACGGCGGCTGCCTTGAGGACGGTGTACGGCCCAGCGGCGAGGACGGTGACAGACGCAGGGTCGTAGCCCAGCGACTCGGCAAGGGGGCCGACCTCCCGGCCGACCTCGAGCTCGGCGAGTTGCGCTCGCTGCGCCCGGTCGTCGGCGATGAGCAGCGAGAACGAGCCACCGATCGTCCCCGCCATCGGTCCTGGCGCGTCGAACGTCACGACGACCATCGAGCCGGCGTCCGCCGCCGTCGTCGGCATCGGGTCGATGGTCGGACGGTCGAGGCCCTCGATGCGGGAAGGGATCGAGATCGACGTTCCCTCGACGGCCATCAGGTCGCCGTCGTTGCCTTCGGGCGACCCCCCGGTGGGATCGTGGCTGGGGTTCTCCACCGGGTGCCCGTCGTCCGGTGTGCCCGAGCCCGTGGTCGTCGACGCTTGCGGGCCGTCCTCGAGGGCGATGAGCCCGCCGGCGACCGCCGCCAGCGCGACGAGGGCGGCCGCGACCCCGAGCCAGACCGTGGAGCGGCCCGGCGGAGAGGCAGCGCCCGGGTCGATCGAGGGCGATCGCGGCGGGACGACGTCGTGAATCGTCGTCGTCGCAGCGCGAGCGCGGAAGGCCTCACGCAGGTCTCGTTCGAGCGTGTCGTGCTGGCTCATCGTTCGATCACCCTTCGCAGTTGTCGTAGCGCCCGAGCGCTCGACGACTTGACGGTTCCCGGGCGGCATCCGAGCGTCTCGGCGATCTCGCGTTCCGACAGGTCGTGGTAGAAGCGCAGCACGAGGACCGCTCGCTGGCGGAACGGCAGCGCGTCCACGGCGTCGAGGAGATCGCGCTCACCGAGGTCGACATGGGGGCGCATCAGGGGCGCGACCCGCCGGAGCCGCGCATCCTCGCGGCTCCGGCGCCGCTGCCATGACCGGCAGGTGTTCACGACAGCTGTGCGCAGGTAGCCCACGGCGTTGTCGATCGACGACCACCTCGATTCGACGGCCGCGAAGGCGTCCTGGGCGAGATCCTCGGCGACCGCGTCCACGCCGGTCAGAAGGTGCGCCAGACGAACGGCTCCCGCCCACTCCCGCCGATAGAAGTCGTCGAACGACCGCGTGGTGGGGCTGCAGGTCGAGCCCGTGATGTCGGTCGATCTCGCTCCCATGCCCTGATGACTCCCCGACCGGCGGGGCGGTTCCATTTTCCGCCGCCAGCCGAGGCGGCCCACCACCGGTGCAGCAATCCTGACGCTGCCACGGCCTGGACGAGCGACGTCGTCCGGAGCCGCGGTCCCTGCGACCAGCACCCGGCTCACTGCACGAGTTGCGCCAGGTTGTGAGCGGCTGACGACCGCCAGTACAGTCACTCGGTCCTCCGAAGCCCGATTCCCGAGGTGACGCGTCATGGCAGCCGTCTGCGAGGTGTGCGGCAAGCACCCGTCCTGGGGCATGAGTGTCAGCCACTCGCACCGGC
>JAFGPU010000360.1 GCA_016936035.1 Acidimicrobiales bacterium | reverse complement strand
GGCGCCGACCACATCGAGGTGTGGGGCACCGGCGCCGCATCGCGCGAGTTCCTCTACGTCGACGACGCCGCCGAGGGCCTGGTGCTGGCCGCCGAGCGCTACGACGGCGCCGAGCCCGTCAACCTGGGCACCGACGAGGAGCTGCCCATCCGCGACCTGGTGACGCTCATCGCGGCGGCCACCGGCTTCGGGGGCGAGATCCGCTGGGACACCTCCAAGCCCGACGGCCAACCACGGCGTCGCGTCGACCCCAGCCGGGCGGCCAGCGCGTTCGGCTTCAAGGCCGAGGTGCCCTTCGCCGAGGGACTGCGCCGCACCGTCGACTGGTACCTCGCACACCGCGACGAGGCCGTCGCCCGCGACCACTGACGCCCCGGGGGCCGCCTCGGGTCCCTCCCCTCCCCAGACGGCTCGCACCTGCTGCGCTCCACGGCGCGACGTGACCTCTGATGCCGCCGCGGAGCGGCGGACCACGGGTGGCGCCGGACGGACGTTCAGCCGAGGGTGCGGCGGAACCAGGCGGCGGTGCGTTCCAGGCCCTCGCGCAGCGCGACGCGCGGCTGCCACCCCAGCGCCGTGCGGGCGAGGGTGATGTCGGGCTGGCGCTGACCGGGGTCGTCGACGGGCAGTGGCTCGTGGACGACCTCCGACTCTGATCCCGTGACCTCGAGCACCAGCTCGGCGAGCTCGCGCACGGTGAACTCGTCGGGGTTGCCGATGTTGACGGGCCCGACCACGTCGCCGTCGAGCAGGGCCAGGATGCCCCGCACCTCGTCGTCCACGTAGCAGAACGACCGGCTCTGGGAGCCGTCCCCGTAGATGGTGAGCGGCTTGCCCTGCAGCGCCTGGACCAGGAAGTTCGACACGACCCGGCCATCCTGCGCCCGCATCCGCGGTCCGTAGGTGTTGAAGATGCGCAGCAGGCGGACATCGAGGCCGTGGTAGCGGTGGTACGCCATCGTCATGGCCTCGGCGAAGCGCTTGGCCTCGTCGTAGACGCCCCGGGGGCCGACGGGGTTCACATGGCCCCAGTAGGTCTCGGGCTGCGGGTGCACCTGCGGATCGCCGTACACCTCGCTGGTCGACGCCAGCATGAACCGGGCGCCCTTGGCCTTGGCCAGTCCGAGGCTGTTGTGGGTGCCCAGGCTGCCGACCTTGAGCGTCTGGATCGGCATCTCGAGGTAGTCGACGGGCGAGGCGGGGCTGGCGAAGTGCAGCACGACGTCGACGGGGCCGGGCACCCAGATGAAGGTGCTCACGTCGTGGTCGACGAACGTGAACCCCGGCCGGGCGAACAGGTGCTCGATGTTGCCGACGTCGCCGGTCACCAGGTTGTCGACCGCCAGCACCTCGTCGCCGCGATCGAGGAGCGTCTCGCACAGGTGCGAGCCGAGGAACCCCGCTCCCCCGGTGACCACGACACGGGCCATCAGCGCGTCCCCGTCGTCGCCACCATCAGCGGCCGATGCCGGTGTAGGTGAAGCCCCGCCGCTCGAGGGCCGCCTTGTCGAGGAGGTTGCGGGCGTCGACCACCCGGGGCGTGCGCATGAGGCCCGCCACCTTGTCGAAGTCGAGCCAGCGGAACTCGTCCCACTCGGTGAGCACGGCCAGCACGTCGGCGCCGTCGCAGACGGTGTACGGATCGGTCGCCGGCGCGATGCCCTCGACCGGCGCCTTCACCGCGGGGTCGTAGGCCTGCACCTCGGCGCCCTCGGCCGCCATCAGCGACGCGATGCGCAGCGCGGGCGAGTCGCGGGTGTCGTCGGTGCGGGCCTTGAAGGTCAGGCCCCACACCCCGACCGTGACGCCGTCGAGCGACCCGCCGGCCAGCTCCCGCACCTTCGCGACCACGCGCTGGAACTGGTCCTCGTTGACGGTGATGACGCCCCGCAGCAGGTCGAAGGCGTACCCGGCGGTGTCGGCGATGTGCACCAGCGCCCGCGAGTCCTTGGGGAAGCACGACCCGCCCCAGCCCGGCCCCGGCTTGAGGAACTCGTGGCCGATGCGCTTGTCGTAGCCCATGCCGAGCACGACGTCCTTGACGTCGGCGCCGACGGCCTCGCACACGGCGGCGATCGCGTTGACGAAGCTGATCTTGGTGGCGAGGAAGGCGTTGGACGCGTACTTGATGGTCTCGGCCGAGGGCGGGTCGGTGACGATGATCGGTGCCGTCACGCCGATGTAGAGCGACGCCACCCGCACGGCGGCCGACTGGTCGTCGCTGCCGATGACGATGCGGTCGGGGTTGAGGAAGTCGTGCACCGCCGACCCCTCGCGCAGGAACTCGGGGTTGGACACGACCGTGACGTCGTCGCGCCCGAGCACCCGCTCGACCACCCGCGTCGACCCCACGGGGACGGTGGACTTGTTGACGACCACGGCCTCGGAGGGCAGGACCGGGCCGATCTGCCGGGCGGCCGCCTCGATGTAGGAGAGGTCGGCCGACCCGTCGTCGCCCTGGGGGGTCGGCACGCACAGGTAGGCGAACTCGGCGGAGCGGGCGGCGTTCTCGGCACCGACCACGAACCTCAGGCGGCCACCGTCCATGCCCTCGCGCACCAGGGCCTCGAGACCGGCCTCGACGATGGGGATCTCGCCCCGCTCGAGGCGCGCGACCCGCTCCTCGTCGATGTCGGCGCACACCACGTCGTGCCCCAGGGACGAGAAGCACGCCGCCGTCGTCAGCCCGACGTACCCCGCCCCGATCACCGCGATCTGCGCCACTCTGCGACCTCCTGTCGACCGCAGCGCGCCTGCGCCACGGTCACGTCAACCGAACCACCCGTCCGGACCTGCAACGGTAGTAGCCGCGCCCCGCTCGGGCGCCATCCCCGAACGGGTCACCGGTCAGGCCGTCGGCTAGCCTCTCGCGCAGTTCCGTCGCGGCCTGGTCGCGAACGATGTCAGGCGGGTGGGGTCCGCCTCGCCGTCTCGACGTTCTCTCAGAGAGGTTCGCCGTGCGCAACGCACTCGGTGCCATCCAATCGCTGTTGATCCTGGGCGGGTCGTCCGACATCGGCGCCGCCGTCGCCGAACGCCTGGTGCCCGACGGCTGCCAGCGCATCGTGCTCGCGGGCCGCCACCCGGAGGCGATGGAAGCGGTCGCCGAGCGGCTGCGCGCGGCGGGGGCCGAGGTCGCGGTCACGGCGTGGGACGCCGCCGACATCGGCGGGCACGCGGATGCCGTCAAGGCCGCGTGGGCCGCCCTGCCGGCCAGCGACGGCAACGGATCCGGCGACATCGACTGCGTGCTCCTCGCCGCCGGCGTCCTCGGTGACCAGGCCCAACTCGAGGACGACCCCACCGCAGCGGCCGAGCTGGCCACGGTCAACTACACCGGGCCGGTGTCGACGCTCCTGCACGTCACCCGCCGCCTCGAGGAGCAGGGCCACGGCACCGTCGTCGTGCTCAGCTCGGTGGCGGGCGAGCGGGTCCGCCAGTCCAACTTCGTCTACGGCTCCTCCAAGGCCGGGCTCGACGGCTTCTGCCAGGGCCTCGGCGACTCGCTCGACGGCACCGGCGTCAACATGGTCGTGGTGCGCCCCGGGTTCGTGCACTCGTCGATGACCGCCGGCAAGGAGGCCCCGCCGCTGTCGACGACGCCGCAGGCGGTGGCCGACGCCGTGGCCGATGCGCTGGCCTCGGGCAAGCACACCGTGTGGGTGCCAGGTACCTTCCGGTGGGTCATGGCCGCGTTCCGGCACCTGCCACGCCCCCTGTGGCGGAAGCTCTCTGCCCGGATGTGAGGCCCCCGACCACGATGAGCACCGTGTCCGCCTCCTCTGCTTCGCCGTCCGAAGGCTCCACGTCGGGCGCGCGCCAGCCGGACGAGCAGCCGGGCGTCGACCCGTCCGGGGCGACCCGCGCGCCCACCACCGCGACGTCGCTGGCCGTCGGGCTCGTCAAGCTGGCCCGCCCCAAGCAATGGGCCAAGAACGTGCTGGTGTTCGCGGCGCCGGCGGCCGCCGGCGTGCTCGACAACCGCGAGTGGGCCATCGACGCCCTGGTGGCGTTCGCCTGCTTCTGCCTGGCGGCGGCCGGTACCTACTACATCAACGACGCCCGCGACGCCGAGGCCGACCGGCGCCACCCCACCAAGCGCAGCCGCCCGGTGGCGTCCGGGGTCGTCCCGGTGCCCGTCGCCTACGTCGGTGGTGCGCTGTTGCTCGTCGCCGCGCTGGGGGTGGCGTTCGCCGTCAACGGCGGCCTGGCGGCGACCGTCGGCGGCTACATGCTGCTCACCACGGCGTACTCGTCGGTGCTCAAGCACGTCGCGGTGGTCGACCTGGTGGCCGTCGCCGCAGGCTTCGTGCTGCGTGCGGTGGCCGGCGCCGCCGCGACCGAGGTGCCGATCTCCGACTGGTTCTTCATCGTCACCAGCTTCGGTGCGCTGTTCATGATCTCGGGCAAGCGCGGGGCCGAGGCCGACGAGATGGGCGAGGACGCCACCGAGTTCCGCTCGGTGCTGGCCGCGTACAGCGCCAGCTACACCGCCTACCTGCGGGCCGTCACCTCCGGCGCCGTGCTCGTGGCCTACTGCCTGTGGGCGTTCGAGAAGGCCGACGACGTCGCCACCAGCACCACGTTCCCGTGGTACCAGCTGTCGATCCTGCCCTTCGTGATGGCGGTGCTGCGGTACGCGCTCGTGCTCGACCAGGGACGCGGGTCGGCACCGGAGGAGATCGTGCTCGGTGACCGGGCCCTGCAGCTCATCGGCGTCGCCTGGGCCATCGTCTTCGCCATCGGGGTGTACACCGCATGACCGAGCACCAGCACGACGGCTCGTCCGGCGAGCTCGAGATCGTGACCGGGTGGGGGCGCAACCCCAGGTCGGCCTCCTACGTCGCCCGGCCGACCAGCCCCGACGAGCTGGCGATGGCCGTCAAGGCCGCAGGTCCCCGAGGTGGCATCCCCCGCGGGCTCGGGCGGGCCTACGGCGACTCGGCCATGAACGCCGGTGGCCTGGTCGTCAGCTCACCTCAGGTCTCCGGCGTGCTCGAGCTCGACAACGAGGCGGGCACGGCCCGGGTGCTCGCCGGCACCTCCATCGAGGCGCTGCTCCGCGAGATCGTGCCCCACGGCTGGTTCGTGCCCGTCACGCCCGGCACCCACTTCGTCACGATCGGCGGGGCGATCGCGGCCGACGTCCACGGCAAGGACCACCACGCCACCGGCAGCTTCGGGGCGCACGTGCGGTCGATGGTCCTGGCGCTGCCCGACGGCACCCGGCGCACGCTCACCGCGCAGGGCGAGCCCGAGCAGTTCTGGGCGACCTGCGGCGGCATGGGCCTGACGGGCACCATCGTCGAGGCCACCATCGACCTGCACCCGATCGAGACCAGCGTCCTCAAGGTCGACAGCGACCGGGTGCCCGACCTCGACACGCTGCTGTCGCTGCTCGTCGAGGGCGGACGCACGCACCGGTACTCGGTGGCGTGGGTCGACTTCCTGGCCCGGGGCCGGTCGCTGGGACGCTCCGTGCTGTCGCAGGGCGACTTCGCGACGGTCGACGACCTGCCGGCCCGCAAGCGGAGGGCACGCCGGTCGCACGTCTACGACCCCACCCCGACCGTCCCGGCGCCGACCTTCGTGCCCGGGGGGCTGCTCAACCGCGCGAGCATCGCCGCGTTCAACGAGCTCTGGTACCGCAAGGCGCCCCGCCGTCGCCGCGGCGAGCTGCAGTCCATCGACACGTTCTTCTACCCGCTCGACATGGTCGACGGGTGGAACCGCATGTACGGCCCCCGGGGCTTCCTCCAGTGGCAGTGCATGGTGCCGTTCGGCGCCGAGGACGTGCTGCGCGAGATCATCGAAGCCTTGGCTGAACACCGTGCGCCCAGCTTCCTCGCGGTGCTCAAGTACTTCGGCGAGGCCGACCCGGGGCCGCTGTCGTTCCCGGGGCCGGGGTGGACCCTGGCCCTCGACGTGCCGGCGTCCGACCGCGACCTGGCGCCGCTCCTCGATCGGCTCGACGAGCGGGTCGTCGAGGTGGGTGGCCGGCTCTACCTGGCCAAGGACAGCCGCATGCGTCCCGAGCTGCTGCCGGCGATGTACCCGCGGCTCGACGAGTGGCGGGCGGTGCGCGACGCGATGGACCCCGACCGGCGCATGGTCAGCGACCTCGCCCGCCGGCTCAACCTGCTCGGCTGACCGTCGACGAACGACCATCTGGCCCGGCGCGGACTCCGGGCGGTCGCCCGCCGCGCGGACGTGGTCGCCGACACACCGCTGCCGCCGGGACGACCGCAGCGGGGTGGTCCGGCGACGGTCAAGCGGTGAGCTTGGCGACCAGACGGTCGAGGCTCTCGCGGTAGTGCGGCAGCAGCGGGAACCCGGCCAGGCGCAGGGCGGCGTTGTCGAGCACCGAGTTGGCCGGGCGG
>JAFGPU010000359.1 GCA_016936035.1 Acidimicrobiales bacterium | reverse complement strand
TAGCGGGCGAGGTTGCTCGACGCCTCGGCCGGGGCGATGAGGTAGTACGCCGACAACCCGTACACGGCCGCGGGCACCGACACCTCGGCGACCTTGGCGCCGGTCTGCTCGAGGGCGGCGGCGGCCTCGCGCAGCCGCGCGGACACGTCGGCCTCGATGCCCTCGGCCTCGCACAGCTCGGTGACGAGCCCGACCCGCAGGCCGGACACGCCGTCGCCCAGCGCGGTGGCGACCGACGGCACGCTCTCGGGGATCGACGTGCTGTCACGGGGATCGTGGCCGGCGATGGCGTCGTAGAGGGCGGCGGCGTCGGCGACCGTGCGGGCGAACGGCCCGATCTGGTCGAGCGAGCTGGCGAAGGCCACCAACCCGTAGCGCGACACCGCGCCGTAGGTGGGCTTGACGCCCACCACGCCGCACAGCGCGGCCGGCTGGCGGATCGAACCGCCGGTGTCGGAGCCCAGCGCCAGCGGCGCGAAGCCAGCGGCCACCGCCGCGGCCGAGCCGCCCGACGACCCACCGGGCACCCGCGAGGTGTCGTGCGGGTTGCGGGTGGGCCCGAACGCCGAGTTCTCGGTCGAGCTGCCCATGGCGAACTCGTCGAGGTTGGTCTTGCCGACGGCGATGGCGCCGGCCGCCGCCAACCTCTCGACGACCGTGGCGTCGTAGGGCGGGCGCCACCCCTCGAGGATGCGCGACGAGCAGGTCGTGGGCACCCCGGTGGTGCACAGGTTGTCCTTCAGCGCGACGGGCACGCCGGCGAGCGGCCCGGGATCGTCGCCGGCGGCGACGCGCCGGTCGATCTCGAGCGCCGCCTGGCGGGCCCGGTCGGCGGTGACCAGGTTGAAGGCGTGGATCTCGCCGTCGCGGGCGGCGATGGCGGTGAGATGCTCCTCGACCACGTCGACCGCGGAGCGGGTGCCGGAGCGCACCGCGGCGGCGATGCCGAGAGCGCTGTCGGCGGCGGGGACGGCAGGGTCGGTGGTCACGGTGCCTCCCCCAGCACGGGCGGGACCCGGAACTGGCCGTCTTCGACGGCGGGTGCGCCCGCCAGCGCGGCATCGCGGTCGAGCGTGGGCCGCTCGTCGTCGGGGCGCATCACGTTGGCGAGGGCGTAGGGGTGCGAGGTGGGGGGCACGTCGCCGACGTCGAGGGCCTCGACGTCGCGAGCATGGTCGAGCACCTTGGCGAGCTGGTCGGTGAACGTGCCCAGCTCGTCGTCGGTGAGCTCGAGCCGCGCCAGCTTCGCCACGTGCGCGACGTCGTCGCGGGTGATGTGCGCCATGGCGGCAATGCTAGGCGGGCCGGCCACCTCTGCCGTCAGCCGGCCCGGCGTCGAGCCTGCGCGGTCAGGCGGCGGTCACCCGGCGGGCGAACTCGACGGCCCGCTCGTTGATGAGGTCCTTGTCGTAGTCGAGCGTGGCGACGTGGTAGCTGCGCTCGAGGGTCACCCGCTCGACCGGGCCGGACACGGCATCGGCCATCAGGTCGCTGTTGACCGGCTCGACCACGTGGTCCTCCGGGCTCGTCATGATCAGCACCGGGCACTCGATCTTCGCGAGGTCGGCCCGGAGGTCGTCGGCGCCGGCGGCCAGGCTGAGCAGGGGAGCCAGAGGGGTGGCGTCGTAGGCCTTCTCCTGGCCGGCGGGGTCGGCGACGTCGCCACCGATCGAGGGAACCTGGTCGACGCCGCCCGCCACGAGGTCGCGCAGCGCGGCGACGGTCTCGTCGGGGACCGAGACGACCGGGTTGATGCACACGATGCCGGCGATCTCGGGATGGCGGCTCGCCAGCCACGCCGTCAGGGAGCCGCCCATCGAGAGCCCGGCGACGACCACGGTGTCGACCCGCGCCGCGAGCGACCGGTACGCGTCGGCGGCGGCGTCGGACCAGTCGGCCCAGCTGGTCGTGGCCAGGTCGGCGACCGAGGTGCCGTGGCCGGGCAGGAGCGGCAGGTCGACGGCGAACCCGGCGGACGCGCACGCCGCGGCCAACCCGCGCATCGACTGGGGGTTGCCGGTGAAGCCGTGCAGCACCAGCACGCCGTGCGGCCCACCGGGTGCCGACCACGGCTCGCAGCCGGGGATGATGTCCTTGCCGTCGGGCGTCTGCACAGGTGGGCCTCCTCGGTCCGGGGGCGGTGGCCCCGCGATCGTCGCCGGTGCGGCGCCGAGCGTACCGCCGCTAATTGACCCCTGGGTCAAGCCTCGTCACACTGTCCGCGGACGCCGCGCCGCCGCCCGGCCTCGCCGTACCGTCCGCGGACACCGATGAACGACCGACAGCTCACATCCCAGGGTGCCGAACGCAAGCAGCAGCTGCTCGACGCGGCCGCCCGCCTGTTCGCCGAGCAGGGCTACGCGGCCACTCGGGTCGTCGACATCGTCGACGCCGCCGGCGTGGCCAAGGGGCTCTTCTACTGGTACTTCGACAACAAGGAGGCGCTGTTCCGCGAGCTGGCGACCGAGATCCGGCGCCGCCTGCGGCGCCAGCAGGCCGCCGCCATGGACGACAGCGCGCCCGCGCTGGTGCGCCTGCTCCAGGGCACCGTCGCCAGCGTGACGTTCATGGCCGAGAACGCGCCCTTCTTCTCGTTGCTCGAGGTCGAGGGCCGCAACGTCTCCGACGTGCTGCGCCAGGGCACCGAGCAGCACCTGTCCGACGTCCGCGCCCTCATCGTCGAGGGCCAGGCCGACGGCACGGTCACCGACGCCGAGCCCGCCGACCTGCTCGCGCTGGGCGTCGTGGGCACGGTGGGGCAGTTCAGCCACTTCCACCGCACCGGGCGCATCCAGCTGTCGCTCGAGGAGCTGTCGGGCTACGTCGCCCGGCTGGCGGCCCGCATCCTCACCTCCGACGAACAGGTGGCGCGCGAGTCGCTCCTGGCGCTGCGGCGCTCGCAGGTGGGCGCCCCCGTGCCCGGCGCCTGACCGGGCCCGAGCGGCCCGGCGTCGGCGCTCGGTGTGCCCGACCGCACGGCTCCCAGGTAGCCTGCCCCGGTCATCCGCTCACCGAGGTGCTCCGTTCCATGACCCGTCGTCGTCTCCGCACTGCCGCGCTCGTCGCCGTCGGCGCGCTCGCCCTCTCCGCGTGTGCCAACAACGATGCCAAGGAGAGCGACGTCGTCAACGCCATGGAGGACGCCGGCCTGAGCACCTCCCAGGCCGAGTGCATCGGTGCCGCCGTCGACGACGCGTTCGCCGACGACCAGGACCTGTACAACGACATCGCCGCCGCGGCCGACAGCGACGACTTCGCCGACACCGACCAGTTCCCCGAGGGCACCGCCG
>JAFGPU010000358.1 GCA_016936035.1 Acidimicrobiales bacterium | reverse complement strand
GGTGCTCACCAACAAGTACAGCGAGGGCTACCCGGGCAAGCGCTACTACGGCGGCAACGAGGTCATCGACGAGGTCGAGGACCTGGCGCGCGAGCGGGCCAGGTCGCTGTTCGGCGCCGAGTACGCCAACGTGCAGCCCCACTCGGGCGCCAACGCCAACATGGCGGTCTACTTCGCGCTGCTCGAGCCGGGCGACACGGTGCTCGGGCTGCGCCTCGACCAGGGTGGTCACCTCACCCACGGCTCGCCGGTCAACGCGAGCGGCCGGCTCTACCGGTTCGTGTCCTACGGCGTCACACCCAGCGACGAGCGCATCGACCTCGACCAGGTGCGCGACCTGGCGCTCGAGCACCGGCCCAAGCTCATCGTCACGGGCGCCACCGCGTATCCCCGCATCATCGACCCGGCGCCGTTCCGCGCCATCGCGGACGAGGTGGGGGCGCTGTTCATGTTCGACGCGGCCCACATCGCCGGGCTCGTCGCCGGCGGCGCGCACCCCAACCCGGTGCCGCACGCCGACGTCGTCACCTTCACCACGCACAAGACGCTGCGGGGCCCTCGCGGCGGTGCGATCCTCGCCCGCCCCGAGATCGGCGAGAAGATCGACAAGTCGGTGTTCCCCGGCCTGCAGGGCGGCCCGCTCGACCACGTCATCGCCGCCAAGGCGGTCGCGTTCCGCGAGGCGTCCACGCCCGAGTTCGCCGACTACGCCCACCAGATCACCCGCAACGCCGCGGCGCTCGCCGAAGGCCTGGCCGGGCAGGGGCTGCGCCTGGTGTCGGGCGGCACCGACAACCACCTCATGCTCGTCGACCTCCGCAGCTTCGCCGCCGACCTGTCGGGCAAGAAGGCCCGGCTGGCGCTCGACCGCGCCGGCATCAGCCTCAACGAGAACACGGTGCCCGACGACCCCCGCCCGCCGTACATCACGAGCGGCCTGCGCATCGGCACCCCCGCCGTCACCACCCAGGGCATGCGCGAGCCCGAGATGGCGCTCGTGGCGACGCTCATCCATCGCGTGCTCGCCGGTCGCGACGACCAGGCCGAGGTCGCGGCCGTGCGTGACGAGGTCGTCGCCCTCTGCTCCAAGTACGCGCCGTACCCGTCGTGACCACCCACCGGGGGGCTGGGTCGTGATCGGCTACCTGGCCGTCATCGGGTCGGCCTTCCTCGTCAGCTGCGCGTCCATGCCCTTCCTCCGCGCGCTGTCGTTCCGCGTCGGCGCCGTTGTCCACCCGGACGCCCGTCGCGTCCACACGCGGCCCACGGCGCTCCTGGGGGGTGCGGGCATCGTCGCCGGCGTGCTCGTCGGCTTCGGGGTCGGCTGGGCCACGGGCGAGTTCAAGCCGGTGTTCCGCACGATCGCCCCCCCGCTCGGCGTGGTGCTCGCCACGCTCACGATGTACGGCGTCGGCCAGCTCGACGACCTGCGCGAGGTGTCGGCGCCGGCCAAGACCGCGGGGTCGGTGCTGGCGGGCAGCATCCTCGCGATCTCGGGCGTGGCCATCCTGTTCTTCCGGGTCCCGTTCGTGGGCCTGACGTCGCTGCCCCCGGACCTGGTGCCGCTCATCACCGTGCTGTGGGTGGTGGGCATGGCCCAGGCGGTCAACCTGATCGACGGGCTCGACGGCCTGGCCGCCGGGGTGGTGGGCATCGGCGCCGGGGCGATCCTGCTGTTCGCCGAGCACCTCGACAACGCCGACTCGGTCATCAGCGACGACAACATCGGGGCGCTCATCGCCGCCTGCGTCGTGGGCGCCTGCCTCGGCTACCTGCCGTGGAACTTCCACCCGGCCAAGATCTTCATGGGCGACGCCGGGGCGCTCACGCTGGGCCTGCTCATGGCGGCGTCGACCATCGCCATCGGGGGCAACACCGACGCCGAGCAGCGGGGGCAGACCTTCTTCTTCTTCGCTCCGCTGTTCCTGCCGCTCGTCATCTTGGGCGTACCCATCGTCGACACCGCCTGGGCGCTGCTGCGCCGGGCCAAGGGCCGCTCGGGGCTGACCATCGCCGACAAGGGCCACCTCCACCACCGCCTCATGCGCCTCGGGCACGGCCAGCGCCGTGCGGTGCTCATCCTGTGGGCGTGGACGGCGCTGCTGTCGGCCGCCGTGCTCGTGCCGGTGTACACGGGGAACGGGCTCGGGGTGGTCCCCCTTGCCGTGGTGGCGTTGGGCCTGCTGCTCTACACGCTGCTGGCCCCCGGCTGGAGCGAACGGCGCAACGGCGTCGACAACGCGCCCGCCGTGTCGGTCACGCCGGTCGAACCGCGGGCGGCGACCGGCCCGGGTGCGACGGGCCCGGGCGCTGCGGGCCGGGGTGCTGCGGCTCCCCGGCCGTCACACCTCCGGCCGCCGCCGCCACCGGGCGGGTACGCGCGGTCGCCGCGCCGCTGACCCGCGTCGCCCCGAGGTTTGCGGGTTGGCAAGTCCCGGTCGCGGTGTTGCTAACCTGCCGCGCCGTCGATCCCGGACCGCGGATTTGCCTCCGTGCAGATCAGGTCCGTAGATTGCGAAACAGTTCACAAGCTCAGCGGTCCGGGTGGCTCGACCGCATCCCAGACGGGGTAACCGGGTGTTCGATCTCGCAACGAGGCGAAAGATCAACAAGGGCTTCAGCGACGGCTTCACGCGAGCCGTCGAGATCGTCGTCACCCCCGTCCTGCTCGGCTTCCTCGGCTCGCTCGTCGACGGCTGGCTCGGCACCCGACCCGGCTTCACCATCGGCTTCGCCGCCTTCGGTGTCTGCGGCATCTTCGCCAAGCTCTGGCTGGGCTACGACCGCGACATGCAGATCGAGGAGGCCGCGGTCCCCGCCGGGCGCCCGACGGGCCGCACCGCCAACGCCGCACCGGCCCCAGTCGACATGCGGCTCGACCCCGGCATCGGCGCCACGCGACCGCACGAGGGCACGGCGTGAGCGACGCCCTCGTCACCCGCGACCTCGGCCCCGCCGTCGAGCGCGAGGTCGCGCTCGACATGGTGCGCCGGGCCCTGCCGGCAGCACCGGTTCTCATCGTCCTGGCGCTGCTGCCGTGGGGCGTCGACGGCGCGCTGTCGGCGGCTTTCGCCATCGTGGTCGTCGTCGTCAACTTCCTGCTCGCCGCCTGGGTCCTGGCGGCGG
Source organism: Acidimicrobiales bacterium (assembly GCA_016936035.1). GTDB lineage: Bacteria > Actinomycetota > Acidimicrobiia > Acidimicrobiales > VFJN01 > ZC4RG19. The sequence goes on along the minus strand of JAFGPU010000358.1, from coordinate 247 downwards.
CTTCGCGCATCAGCTACGGCCTGCTCATGGGCGCCGCCCTGTTCGGCTACCTGGTGCGCATCGCCCTGATCGGCCTGGCTGTCTGGGCCGTCAAGGACGCCTCGTGGGTCGAGCCGGTCCCGCTCGGCCTCACGCTCATCGTCACCCACCTCGGGCTCCTGCTCTGGGAGCTCCGCTACGTGTCCGCTTCGCTCGCCTTCCCCGGCCTCAAGCCGGGTGCCACCAAGGAGTCAGCGTCCCGGTGATC
>JAFGPU010000357.1 GCA_016936035.1 Acidimicrobiales bacterium | reverse complement strand
GCCGTCGTGACGACGGGGCGGCTGACCAGCGACCGGGCGCTGACCACCTTCTGGCGACCGCTGCGGGCGCACTCGGGGCAGTGGAAGCCCACCGACGCCTGGTGCATGCACGCCGGGCAGATCGGCCGGTCGCAGCGCTGGCAGACCACGCCCGCGCGCTGGTCGGGGTGCCGGTAGCAGGTGCGCACATCGGTGGTCGCCACGGGTGCCGAGGCTACCGACGGCGGTCCGGTTCGCGCCCATCACCGCGCTCGACCGGCGGTGCGCCCGGTCCGGCACGCAGATCGACGCGATGCCGGGACCGTCCGACGCTATCCGCCGGCCGCATCGACGGCTGCGGGCGGCGCATCCCGCCGGGCCGCCCCGATGCGGTGGCGCAGCAGCCACTGGACGACCAGCCCGCTGAACGCCAGCAGGCCCGCCGTCGCGAAGCCGGCGCGCTCGTTGTCGCCCGACAGGGAGACGACGACGCCGATGAGCGCGGCACCCAGCCCCTGCGACAGGTCGAAGAACACCGAGAAGGTGCCGACCGCGTGGCTGCGCTCGTCCTCGGGCGCCGCCGCCATCACCGCGGTGAACAACGACGGGTACATCAGCGACATGCCGAGGCCGAGCGCCACCGCCGCCACCCAGATCGACGCCACGGTGCCCCACGCCGCCACCACCGAGATGCCCACGGCGACGGCGGTCAGCGCCATCGTCGAGCCCTTGCGCCACCCCAGCCGGTCGGGCAGCCGGGCGCCCACGATGCGGATGACCAGCACGAGGCCGGCGTACAGCGCCAGCACGCCGCCCACGCTGTCGAGGCCGAGGTCCTTGGCGAACAGGGGGACGAACGCATGGAAGGCGGTGAACGGGATGAGGCCGAGGAACAGGATCACCCCCGGCAAGAGAGCATCGCGCTGGAGGAAGCTGCGCCCGGTCGCCACGGGCACGGTCCGGCCGGTGGGGATCCACAGGCTGGCCACCGCCGCCAGCGCGGCGAACCCGCCGAGGACGAGCCAGAGCGTGGTGAAGCCGTGGTCGACCAGCGCCTCACCCACGATCGGTCCGGCGGCGAGCCCGCCGTAGAGGGCCACCGAGAAGTACGACGCCGCCTCGCCGCGGCGGTGGTCGGGCGCCAGGTCCTGCGCGGCCATCGCGAAGCCGACGAAGGCGGCGGCCTCGCCGACCCCGGTGAGGAGACGGGACGCCACCAGCATCCACACCGCGGTGGCCAGGGCATAGGTCAGGAACGACACGGCGACCACCACCGAGCCGCCCACGGCCAGCACGCGGCGCCCCTTCGTGTCGCCGATGCGGCCGACCCACGGCCGCAGCAGCACGGCCGACACGGCAATCGCCCCGACGCCGAGCCCGACCGCCAACCCCCCACCGCCCAGCTCGCCTTCGACGAAGCGCGGCACCGTCGGCAAGGTCGCCCCCATCGCCAGGAAGTAGGCGAAGGCGGCGACCATGACGACGACGAACTTGGGCGTCAGCAGGCTCGGTTCGTCGTCGTCGGCGAGCGGCTGCGGGGGGACGTCTCCGATCACGACGGCGCTCTGCCTAGCACCCTTGCGCAGGCAACCACCAAGCGCGTGACGTTCCGGCGTCGGGCCGGTTCAGTCCGCGGGCGCCAGCCAGCGCACCGCGAGCGGCGGCAGGGTCAGCACCGCGGAGTCGGGCTGGCCCTGCCACGGCGTGCCGTCGGTGGTCGCCTCCGGCTGCACGACGCCGCTGCCGCCCCACCGCTCGTCGTCGGTGTTGAGCACGTCCACCCAGCGCCCCGGGCGGGGCAGGCCGAGCCGGTAGCCGTGGCGCGGCACCGGGGTGAGGTTGGCCACGCAGGCGACGACCTGCTCGGGCGCCGTGCGCTCCGGCCCGTGCGGGCCCGTGCGCAGGAAGGCGTACACCGAGCTCTCGCGGTCGTCGGCGTCGAGCCAGGCGAACCCGGCCGCCGTCGTGTCGGCGGTCCACAGCGCGGGGTGCGCGGCCTCGACCCGGTTCAGCTCGCGCAGCAGGTCGCGCACGCCCGCGTGCAACGGTTCGGACAGCAGGAACCAGTCGATCTCGCGGTCGTGGCTCCACTCGCGCTCCTGGGCCAGCTCGGCGCCCATGAACAGCAGCTGCTTGCCGGGATGCGACCACATCCACGCGTACAGGGCCCGCAGGTTGGCGAAGCGCTGCCACTGGTCGCCCGGCATCTTGGCCAGCAGCGAGCCCTTGAGGTGCACGACCTCGTCGTGGCTGAGCGGCAGCACGAAGTTCTCGCTCCACGCGTACGTCAGGCCGAAGGTCAGCAGGTCGTGGTGCCAGCGCCGGTGCACCGGCTCGTTCGAGAAGTACTCGAGCGTGTCGTGCATCCAGCCCATGTTCCACTTCTGGCTGAATCCCAGGCCCCCGGCGTCGACGGGGCGCGACACCCCGCCCCAGGCGGTCGACTCCTCGGCGATGGTGAGCACCCCGGGGATGTCGCGGTGCACCACCGTGTTCATCTCCTGCAGGAAGGCGATGGCGTCGAGGTTCTCGCGGCCGCCGAGCCGGTTGGGCACCCACTCGCCGTCGCGCCGCGAGTAGTCGAGGTAGAGCATCGAGGCCACCGCGTCGACCCGCAGGCCGTCGACGTGCATCTCCTCCAGCCAGTAGCGGCCGCTGGCGATGAGGAAGTTGCGCACCTCGTTGCGGCCGAAGTTGAACACGAGCGTGCCCCAGTCGGGGTGCTCGCCCTGCCGGGGGTCCTCGTGCTCGTACAGAGCGGTGCCGTCGAAGCGGGCCAGCGCCCAGGCGTCACGGGGGAAGTGGGCGGGCACCCAGTCGACGATGACCCCGACGCCCCGCTGGTGGAGGTGGTCGACCAGGTCGCGGAACCCGTCGGGGTCGCCGTGGCGCGCCGTCGGCGCGAAGTAGCTGGTGACCTGGTAGCCCCACGACGGCACGTAGGGGTGCTCGGTGGGGGGCAGCAGCTCGACGTGGGTGAACCCCAGGTCGGCCACGTGGTCGGCGAGACGCTCGGCCAGCTCGCGGTAGGTCAGGCTGCGGCCGTCGGGGTGGCGCATCCACGAGCCGAGGTGCACCTCGTAGACCGCCATGCGCTCGTCCCACGGCCGCGCCCCGGCCCGGCGCTGCATCCACGCGGCGTCGCCCCACGCGTGGCTCGACCGGAAGATGACGCTGGCGTTCGCCGGCGGGACCTCGGTCGCCCGGGCCAGCGGGTCGGCCCGCAGCCGGGTGTCGCCGCCGGCCTCGACCACCTCGAACTTGTACCGGTGGCCGGGACGGGCCTCGGGCACGAAGATCTCCCACACGCCCGACGCGCCGAGGTGGCGCATCGGGTGGACGCGGCCGTCCCAGCCGTTCCAGTCGCCCACGACCCGCACCGCGCGCGCCGCCGGCGCCCACACGGCGAACGCCGTGCCCTCGGTGCCCTGGTGGCCACGCGGGTCCGCACCGAGCACGGTCCACAGCCGGTCGTGGCGGCCCTCGCCGATCAGGTGCAGGTCGAGCTCGCCGACTGTCGGCCAGAAGCCCCAGGGCTCGGCCGCCGTGTGCTCGCCGCCGCCGTCCCACCCGAACGTCACCGTGTAGCCGGGCTCGAGCTCGGCGTCGACCAGCACCTCGAACACCCCGGCGTCGTGGACGCGGCGCATCGGCCGACCGGCGAGGGTGGCCGTGGCCGCGCCGGGGCGCCAGGTGCGCACGACATGCTGCCGGCCGTCGTGGTGCACGCCGAGCAGCCGGTGCGGGTCGCGGCACGTGCCGGCCGCCAGGGCATCGAACCCGGCGCGGAGCTCGGCGGCCTCGGGGGAGGTTCCCATCACGTCGCGCCCATCAGCCGGCGAGCGCCAGCATGCGCCGCACCGCCGACGCGGGGATGTCGACCCAGTCGGGGCGGTGCGCTAGCTCGTAGATGACCTCGTACACCGCCTTGTCGAGCTCGAAGGCCCGGCGGACGCGGTCACGGTCGTCCTTCGTCGCGGGCAGGAGCGCGTCGATGCCCTCGACGTGCTGGTACCCGGCGAGGTAGGCGTCGGTGGCCCGGGCCTCCCACGCCCCGGCCAGGTCGACCAGCTCGGGGTCGAGGTCGCGGCCGCGCTCGGCCAGCGCCGTGCGGGACGCGTAGTGGAACGAGCGCACCATGCCGGCCACGTCGCGCAGCGGCGACGACGTCGCCAACCGCTCGCCGGACGGCCGCACCGGCTCGCCCTCGAAGTCGATGACGAGCCAGCCCCTGTCGGACATGAGGCACTGCCCGAGGTGGAGGTCACCGTGGATGCGCAGCTGCGAGCCGGGGTCGCCGACCGCCACCAGCGCCGCGAGCGCCGCCTCGACCGCGGCGAGGTCGAGATCGATGAGGTCGCGCACCCCGACCACCTCGTCGCCCACCTCGACGGGGCCCTGCGGCACCCGGGCCAGCTGGGCGCGGAAGCTCTCGAGCCACAGCGCGGGCTCGCCCGGCGCGGTCCCGAACGCCTCGGCCAGCGCCAGGTGCAGCCGGGCGGTGACCTCGCCGAGCGTGAACGCCTCGGGACCGAAGTCGGCACCGGCCTCCTCGGGCGGCATGCGGGTGCCGAGCAGGTCGCGCAGCGAGGTGTGGGCGAGCTCCCAGGCGCCCGTGGAGCCGAGCATGTACTGGCGCACGACGGCGAGGTCGACGCCCTCGTAGCGCAACGCCGCGTACTGGGGCACCACGTGCGGGAAGCCCTGCTCGCCCAGCACCTCGGTGATCTCGACGTCCGGGTTGGGCTCGGCGCGCAGGCGGCGGAACATCTTGAGGATGAGCCGCTCGTCGTAGACGACCGACGTGTTGGACTGCTCGACCAGCAGGGGGCGGGCGACCTCGGCCGACTCGTCGGGGGCCACCTTGTCGAGCACGGTCAGCGCCAGCTCGGGGTCGACCAGGGCGTCGTAGTAGACGGTCCCGTCGACCTCGCCGACCGTGACCCTGTCCTTGCCGTGGAGGAACTCGAGCTCGCACGGCGCGGGCCGACCGCCCAGCACCACCTGGTACGTGGCCCGGCCCCCCGCGGCGTCGACGGCGTCGACCAGGAACCAGGCCAGGATCGGGTCGCCGTCACGCAGGTCGAGGGTGGTCAGCGACACCGATGTGGGCGGCTCGTGGCCCGCGAACCACCGCTGCCGGGGAAGGAAGCTGCCCAGCAGCGGAGCCAACTTCTCGGCCAGATCGTCGAGGCGTGGCACGCCTCCTGCCTAGCACTCCTGAGACGCCCCGGGTTCGACGGTGACCACCGCCACAGGCGTCCGACCGCCGCCACCAGCCCCGTGGCGGGATCTGCCACACTTGCCCGCCATGCGGGCGCGGACGTGGTGGACAGCGGTGGTCGTGGCGGTGCTGGCCGTCGCTGCGGCGGGCTGCGGCGACGACGGTGGCGACGGCGACGCCGCGCCCGAACCGCCGCCCGACGCCGGCGGCCTGGTCGTCACCAGCACCGCCTTCGCCGACGGCGACCCCGTGCCCCAGCGGCACACCTGCGACGGCGACGACGTCTCCCCGCCCCTCGCGTTCGAGGGCGTGCCCGACGCGACCGCCGAGCTGGCGCTCGTCGTCCGCGACCCGGACGCGGACGGCTTCGTCCACTGGGTCGTCGCCGGCCTGCCTCCGGAGGCCACCGAGCTCGCAGAGGGCGATCTTCCACCCGGGGCCGTCGAGGCCGACAACGGCTTCGGCGAACCGGGTTGGGCCGGTCCGTGCCCGCCCGAAGGCGACCACACCTACGCGTTCACGCTGTACGCGCTGGAGGAGCCGTCAGGCATCGGCGCCGGGGACGAGGCCGACGAAGCGGCGGCCGCCGTCGAGTCGGCCCCCGCAGCAGCCACGGCGACCCTGCGCGGCACCTACGAGAGGCCCTGACCTATCCCGGCGCCTCGCCGGCCATCTCGCGCAGCTCGACCGGGTGGGCCACCGGCTGCCACGTGCCCGGCGTGGTGCGCCGGTGCACTTCGCGGTCGAGCCGATCGGCGGCGTGCTCGACGAAGTCGATGAGCGAGTGACGGGCGACGCGCCGGCCGACGAGACCGTCGCCGAACCGTCCGAGCGCGCCCAGGGGCACCGTGTAGGTGCCGCGCACGGTGAGCAGCACGGCGTCGTCGCCCTCGTCGCGAGCCTCGATCACGCCCGCGAACACCGGGAAGAGGCGGTCGCGACCGCTCGCCTGCCAGCGCACCGGCAACGAGATGGCGTCGTCGGCCTTGGTCGGGTCGCCGATCTCGATGTCGACGCCCTGGCGCACCCCGCCGCCGCCCAGCTCGACGCCGAGCATCGACGAGTACCGGCGCTCCCGCCGGTCGTCCGCCGTCACCACGTCAGCGACCACCAGGCCGGGGTCGTCGCACAGCACCTCCCGGGCCTGGTCGAAAGGGACGTTCACGGTCGTCGATGCTTCGATTCCACGCCTCACCGCGCCCCATCGTGCTGATGCGGTCGGACGCCCGGTAGGGCCGAAGGTCCCCTACGACACGGGGACCCGCCACTCGAGCACGGCGCCCCCGCGCTCACCGGAGCGAAGCTCCGCCGAACCGCCACTGGCCGTGGCGCGGGTGAGCATGTTGCGCAGCCCGTGCCCCTCGCCGGAGGTGTCGGGCGGCACGCCCACACCGTCGTCGGTGACCGTCAGGCACAGCTCGCCGTCGGTGACGACCACCGACACGTCGACGTGGCTGGCCGCCGCGTGGCGGGCCACGTTGCTCAACGCCTCGCGCAGGGTCGCCACCAGATCCTCCTGGAGGCCTGGCCCGACCTGGGTGTCGATGGGGCCGTCGAACAGCACCCGGGGCTCGAACCCCAGCGACCGGTGCGAGTCGCGCACCAGCCCCAGCAGCTGGGCCCGCACGCCCTCGGAGGCGCCGGCGAGCGTGGCCTCCAGGCCGAAGATGGCGGTGCGGATGTGCTTGACGGTCAGGTCGAGGTCGTCGACCGCGGTCTCGATGCGCTCGGTCGCCGCCTCGGCGTCGGTCGTGGCCAGGCGCGCCGCCCCCTGCAACGACAGGCCCACGGCGAACAGGCGCTGGATCACCGTGTCGTGCAGGTCGCGGGCGATGCGCTCGCGGTCCTCGATCAGGGCGAGGTCGCGCACCCGCCCGTGGAGGCGGGCGTTCTCGATCGCCATCGCCGCCACCGAGGCGAGCGCCACCGCGAGCTCCTCGTCGACGTCGGTGAACGTGTCGCCCGTCGTCTTGTCGGTCAGGTAGAGGTTGCCGAACACGACGTCGCGCACGCGGATGGGCACACCCAGGAACGACGTCATGTGCGGGTGGTGGGGCGGGAACCCGTGGCTGTCGGGGTGCCGGGTCAGGTCCGGGAGCCGCAGCGGCTTGGCGTCGACGATCAGCAGCCCGAGGATGCCGTGGCCCTCGGGCAGGGAGCCGATGGCGCGATGGGTCTCGTCGTCGATGCCCACGGTGAGGAACTGGGCCAGGCGGGTGTGGGTGTCGTCGAGCACGCCCAGCGCGCCGTAGCGGGCGTCGACCAGGTCGGTGGCCGCGGACACGATGCTGCGGAGGACGGTCGACAGGTCGAGCTCGGACCCGACGGCCAGGACCGCGTCGAGCAGGCGACGCAGGCTGGCGTGTCCCTCGATGTCCGACATGCCGCCAGGCTACGCATCCGCCGCCCCGCGCACCCCTACCGCGGGGTAGCTTCCGCCCATGCCCGTCGACGCGTCTGGTCTGGTGGTGGCCGTCACCGGGCCGACCGGCACGTTCGGCCACGGCCTCGTGCCGTTGCTCCAGCACGACGAGCGCATCGCCCGGGTGGTCGGCATCGCCCGCCG
>JAFGPU010000356.1 GCA_016936035.1 Acidimicrobiales bacterium | reverse complement strand
TCGAGATCGTCGACGAGCTGCCGGTCAACGCCACCGGCAAGGTGGTCAAGGACGAGCTGCGGGCGCGGGCGACCCGGAGCCGGCCGGCGTCGGCACCGTGACCGCTCCCGACAGCGAGCCCCGGCCTTTCTGGCCCATCTAGCGTTTCTCGGAATCCGACGGGCGACCGGCCCGCCGGCGGCATGGTGGTGTCAAATACGCTTGACGTCCTCGCCTGATGTCAAGCACGCTTGTCGTCATGGAGAACGCCGTCAGGGACCTGCGTGCCGCAAAGGGCCTGTCGCAGGCCGAGTTGGCCACGGCGGTCGGCGTCTCCCGCCAGACCATCAACTCGATCGAGACCGGCAGGTACCTGCCGTCGCTTCCCCTGGCGATCGGCCTGGCCCGGTTCTTCGGCACGACCGTGGAGGAGGTCTTCGATGCAGACGCATGACACCGACGGACGCCCGAGCCCATCCCGGCTCGTCAGGTGGTCGGTGCCCGGGCTGGCGGGCGTCGCCGGGCTCGGCTACCTGGTGGCCGGCATCATCGGCGGACAGGTCGACATCGGCGTCGCGGGTCTCGTGATCATGGCGCTCGCCGGCGCCGGGTTCGTGTTGCTGACCCGCGTGAGCGAGACCGCCGCCGGCCTGGCCACCCGCAGCGACGAGCGCATCAACTCGATCGATCGCGACGCCTCGCTGGTGGCGGGCCTGGCCGTTCTCGCTGCGGTGCTCGTCCTGTTCATGGTCGAGATCGCCCGCGGCGAAGACGGCTCGCCGTACTACCAGTTGAGCGCCCTCGGTGGCGTCACCTACCTGGCGGCCCTCGTGTGGCTGCGCCTGACTCGCTGACATCCGCGCACGACGGGGAGCCGGCACCCCGCTGCGGCCACACGTCGCCCGTGTCGGCCCGGACCCGCGTGTCGACGCGACCGGAACCGGCCGCGACGTGGCAGGGGGCCAGGAGCCGGACGCACCTGTCGTCAGCCCCGGCGGTCCTCCGGGTCGCGCGTCGGCGAGGTCGTGGCCGCGAGCAGGTGACGGGCCCGGCGGCCCAGATCGCCGAGGTCGACGCGGCCGGCCTCGGCGGCGGACACCAGGCGCTCGGCGAGGTCCATCGCCTCGTCGACGATCGGCGAGTCGGACGCCGCGTCCTGGCCCATGTCGTGGAGGATGGTGCGCTCGGTCCGGGAGGCGACGATGGGACGCTCGATGCCCTCGACCCACACGTTGGTCCGGCGCCCGTCGCCCCGCTCGTCGCCGCGCAGGGGCTCGAGGGCGTAGATCCTGTCGGCGCGCACGTACTTGCCGAAGCCCAGGAACACCATCCGCGGCTCTGCGGGCACGGGATGAAGTATCGCCTGTCTGCCGCGGAGATTGGCGGCATCGCCGCATCGGCGGCGACGGGACACCGACGAGGTGCTGGCCGAGCTCGACAGTCCCGGACCCTGAGCCGTCGTCAACCCACGCGCTGGGGGGCGATGACCGTGGTGGCGTACCGCTCGAGCGCCTCGAGGGCCGCGTCGAGGCTGTGACCGGGCAGGCCGGTGCTCGTCCAGGTCACGCCCAGCTCCGCGAGCGTGCCCAGCGCGTCGAGGTGCTGCTCGGGGTCGAAGGACTCGTCGCCCGGGGGCGCGCAGCCCAGCGCCTGCATCGAGATGTCGATGGTGGACGGGTCGCGCCCGGCCTCGTCGACGCAGCGCCACAGGTGGTCGAGCATGGGCGTCAGGTCGTCGATCGACTCGAGCACCGGGGTCTTCGCGGTCTTGGCCAGCGTGGCCGGCGCCGGGAACGGGCTCCACCCGTCCGCGGACGTCGCGACGCGGCGGCGCGACAGCGCGCTGTTGCCCCCGATCCAGACGGGAACGTGCCCCGGCTTGGGGTTGGCCGTCTGGTCGCGGGCGGTGAAGTGCAGGCCCTCGTAGGCGACCTCGTCCTCGGTCCAGATCGACCGGATGACCTCCAGCGACTCGTCGAAGAGCTGGTTGCGCTCGTCGAAGTCGACGCCGAGGGCCCGGTACTCGCCGCGCTGGTACCCGGTGGCCACGGCCAGCACGAACCGCCCGTCCGACACCGCGTCGAGCGTGGCCGCGGCCTTGGCCACGAGGAACGGGTTGCGATACGGCAGCACCAGGATGTTCGGGACGAGGCGCAGGCGCTCGGTCACCGCCGCGACCACGCCGAGCGCCACGAACGGATCGAGCGCGTCGTGACCGCCCGCCTGCAACCAGCGGTGCGACGGCGCCGGGTGGTCGGTGAACCCCATCCCGTCGAACCCGAGCTCTTCGGCCCGGGTGGCGAATCGCACGATCGCCTGCTTCGTGACCAGCTCGGGGTTGGAGGGATGGGCGACCAGCGGATAGGTGACGAAGTGGCGCATCCGACGCACCGTACTGACATGGGCGTCGTATCTCTGTTGGCCGACCGATGACTTTCGGGCAGGGTGGGCGTCCCCACCTCGAGCCGACGCAGCAGGATCGACCGCAGCAGAAGGGTGACGACATGGCGGATGTCATCCAGGCCGAGGGCCTGGTCAAGAACTATGGCAAGGTGCGAGCCCTCGACGGGCTCGACCTCTCGGTCCCCGAGGGCACCGTGCTCGGCCTGCTCGGTCCCAACGGGTCGGGTAAGACGACGGCGGTGTCGATCTTCGCCACCCTGCTCCAGGCCGACCAGGGCAGGGCCGAGGTCGCGGGGTACGACGTGGGTGCCGATCCGGTCGAGGTGCGCAAGCGCATCGGGTTGTCGGGGCAGTTCGCCGCGGTCGACGAGGTGCTGACCGGTTACGAGAACCTCGAGATGATCGGTCGGCTCTACCGCATCCCGCGGCGCCGGGCGCGCGCCCGCGCCCGCGAGCTGCTCGAGCGGTTCGCGCTCGCCGAGGCGGCCGACCGCCCGGTCAAGACCTACTCGGGCGGCATGCGGCGGCGCCTCGACCTGGCCGGGTCGATCATCGCCGAGCCGCCGGTGCTGTTCCTGGACGAGCCCACCACCGGGCTCGACCCCCGCAGCCGCACCGACCTGTGGGGCGTCATCCGCGATCTGGTCGGTCAGGGCACGACGCTGCTGCTCACCACCCAGTACCTCGAGGAGGCCGACCAGCTGGCCGACGACATCCTGGTGATCGACCACGGTCGGGCCATCGCCCGGGGCACCGCGGAGCAGCTCAAGCGCGAGGTCGGCGGCGAGCGCATCGAGCTGACGGTCAGCGTCGACGAGGACGCCGCGATCGCCGAGGATGTGCTGGCACCGGTGTCGGTCGGCAGCGTGCACGTCGACGGCCGCACGATCATCGTGCCGGTGCGCGGGGGCGCGGACGTGCTGCGCGGCGCCCTCGACCGGCTGACCGCCGCACGGGTGCACGTCCACGACATCGGGCTGCGGCTGCCGACGCTCGACGAGGTGTTCCTCAGCATCACCGGCCACCCGGCCGAGGACGGCGACGCCTCGGCCGACGGGGCCGCCGACGGGCCCGCCCCCGGGCGCGGCCCCGAGCGCCGCCCCGACGGTGCCGAGATCCCCGGGGCCGACGACGCCCCCCGCCCCGTGGTCGCCGGCGACGCCGCCGGTGACGCCAAGGAGGTCTTCTGATGAGCACCGTCCTCGCCGCGCTGACCGACGCGTCGATCGTCGCCAAGCGCAACGTCATCAAGATCAAGCGCGTCCCCGAGGTCATGGTCTTCGTGGTGCTGTCGCCCATCATGTTCGTGCTGCTGTTCGCCTACGTGTTCGGCAGCTCGATCGACGTGGGCGGGGGCGACAGCGGCTACCGCGAGTTCCTCATCGCCGGCATCTTCGCCCAGACGGTGCTGTTCGGGGCCACGTTCACCGGCGCCGGCATCGCGGACGACATGCAGAAGGGCATCATCGACCGGTTCCGGTCGCTGCCCATGTCGCGCTCCGCCGTGCTGGCCGGGCGCACGGCCAGCGACGTCATCTACAACGCGGTGTCGGTGGCGATCATGGCGCTCACGGGTCTGCTGGTGGGCTGGCGCATCCGCGGCTCGATCGTCGACGCGGTCCTGGGGTTCGCCCTGCTCCTGCTGTTCGCCTACGCGTTCTCGTGGGTGATGGCGTACGTGGCGCTGCTCGTCCCCAGCGTCGAGGTCATCAACAACGCCTCGTTCATGGTCATCTTCCCGATGACGTTCATCGCCAACACGTTCGTGCCGGCCGAGAACCTTCCGACGGTGCTGCGCCACATCGCCGAGTGGAACCCCATCTCGGCGGTCACGCAGGCGTCGCGCGAGCTGTTCGGCAACGTCCCCCCGGGCACTGCCGAACCCACGGCGTGGCCGTTGGCCAACCCCGAGATCTACACGCTGATGTGGGCCCTCGGCATCATCGCGGTGTTCGTCCCGCTGTCGGTGCGCCGCTACAAGAGGGCCGCCGGCCAGCGCTGACTCCGGTACGCCGGTCGCCTGGTCGGGCGCGCCAGGTTGCACCGCCGACTGTGGTGGGGCCGGTGGTGCGCGTGGGGCTTGGTTCAGTTCCAGGTGAAGGTGTGGGAGGTGAG
>JAFGPU010000355.1 GCA_016936035.1 Acidimicrobiales bacterium | reverse complement strand
TCGGAACAAGGTGAAACGGGGCTGTCGCCGGGTGCGATGGTGGCCTTGGGTGGACGCTCGACTGGTCGGGCTCCTCCGACACGTGAGCCCGCGGAACGACGAGCGCCCAGGAGGCTGTTGCCTCGTCGGCGAGCGCGACGCCGGCGACCGCCTTCCAGGCGACGTTTCCCCCCGAGCATTGCCCGGGGCCTAGAGTCGGCGAGCCCGGCCGAGCGACCGGGCATGGACATGTGCAGGGGGAAGGGCATGATTCTCGACCGGTTTCTGCTGACCGATCGGGCGGCGGTCGTCACCGGCGCGGGCCGTGGCATCGGTGCGGCCACTGCGGTGGCCCTGGCCGAGGCGGGCGCGGACGTCGTCATCTCGGCGCGCACCGAATCCCAGCTCGCCGAGGTGGCCGGGCAGATCGAGGCCACCGGCCGTCGTGCCGTCGTCGCGCCGGCGGACCTGTCCGACCTCGACGCCGCTGCCGGCCTGGCCGGCATCGCGCGCGAGGCGTTCGGCCGGCTCGACATCGTGGTCAACAACGTCGGTGGCACCATGCCCCGCCCGTTCCTCGACACGGCGCCCCGCCACCTGGAGCAGGCGTTCCACTTCAACGTGGCGACCGCGCACGCCCTCACCCAGGCCGCCGCCCCGCTGATGCTCGAGGGGCGCGGCCCAGGTGCACCCGCCGGCGCGGTCGTCAACATCTCGTCGATGATCGGCCGCGTCACCGGGCGCGGCTACCTGGCCTACGGCACCGCCAAGGCGGCGCTCTCGCACTACACGCGGCTGGCGGCCTGCGACCTGGCCCCCCGCATCAGGGTCAACGCCATCGGCGTCGGGTCGGTCGCCACGTCCGCGCTCGAGATCGTGCTCACCGACGAGACACTGCGCACGACGATGGAGCAGACGACCCCGCTGCAGCGCATCGGCGACCCCGACGACATCGCGGCCACCGCCCTCTTCCTGGCGTCGGACGCCGCCGCCTACATCACCGGCAAGGTGGTCGACGCCGACGGCGGGCTCGACCGGCCCAACCTCGACCTCGGCTTCCCCGACCTCTGAGGCCGGTCACGGGGCCTCGGTCGCCCCGGTCGTCATGTTGTCGGCGAACCAGTCGAGCATCCGCATCCACGCGTCGGACGCCGCCCCCGCGTCATGGGTCGGGCTGCCGTCGCGATGGAACCCGTGCCCGGCCTCCGGGTAGCGCACCACCTCGGTGGGCACCTCGGCCTCGGACGCCGCCGCCCGGAGCTGCTCGACGTCCTCGACCGGGATGCCGGCGTCGGCGTCGCCGAACAGGCCCAACCACGGCGCGCGCAGCCCCGGCGCCGCCTCGATCATGGACGGGAAGCCGAAGCGCCCCTCTCGCACGCCGCTGCCGTAGAAGGTGACAGCCGCCCCCACCTGGCGCTGCACAGCCACGGCGAACGCGATGGTGCCCCCCATGCAGAATCCCACGACCCCGGCGGTGTCGATCGGGAAGCCGGCCCCCTCGATGTAGCCGAGTGCCGCGTCGACGTCGGCCAGCACCCCCTCGGGCGTGAGGGCCCGGGCGTGGGGCAGCGCAGCCCGGAAGTCGTCGTAGCTCACGACCGGATCGCCCGACCGGTGGTACAGGTGGGGGGCGACAGCCAACCACCCGATGTCGGCCAGGCGCTGGCACACGTCGACGATGTGGTCGGTGATGCCGAAGGCCTCCTGCAGCACGACGACACCTCCCACGGCGGGCGTGCCAGGATGCCGGATGGTCAGCGGGGTGTCGTCGGCCATGGCGAGGACGGTACCCGTGCGGGCGCGTCGTAGACATCGACAGGCGTCGCCGGCCCGACGCCGTCGTCACCGACCTGCGTGGTGCGCGGCGACCCCAGGCCCAGCACCATGAGCAGAGCCCCGAGGTGCAGCTGGAGGGCGGGAACGACCAGGTGGCGCGCGGTCTCCATGCCATCGCTGTGCCACGCCACCACGCCGTGGGGCACGGCCAGGGCCACCGTCACCGCACCCACCGCCAGCGCCGGTGACCACCGGCGCCGACCCAACGCCCAACCACCGGCGACGAAGGCCGCCACCAGGGCCACCGAGGTGGGCAGCGCGAGAACGTCATCGACCAGCGGCACCTCCCGCTGATCGAGCGGTGCGTAGAACCCGCGATCGCCCCGGGCGTTGTTGAACACCCGCTCCGGCGATCGCAGCGGCTCGGTGACCAGGTAGGTGGGATGGGTGGCGACGTACCGGGCGAAGGCGGCGCGACCGTCGGACTCGACCCAGTCGAGCCACTCGCCGAGCGTGGCATCGTCGTCCGCGACGTAGACGACCGGTGGCAGGCCCTCCTCCCGGTAGGGGGCCCGGGCCCCGGGCCCCGTGAACTGGTCGGCCTGCGGCATCCCGTGGTCGGCGAACCACTGCACCCGGTCCGGATACGGCAGGACCCGCACCTCGTAGACGTTGCGCATGGGGAACGCGTGGCGGTCGCCGTGCGACGCCGCCCACCCCACCGCCGCCGCCAGGACCAGGGAACCGACGCCGAGCGCCACCACCGGGTCGCGTCGGCGCGGTTCACCGGCGCTCGACCTGTGACGCGCACGGACCCACGACACAGCGGCGTACAGCACGACGGCCGTTCCGCCCGCCGCCGCCACGACGGCGTTGCTGTCACGCGTGATCGACCACAGGGCGAGGGCTCCCAGGAGGCCGACCGCGCGCGGCCAGCTGGGACGGCACGCGAGCTGGAGGCCCGCGGCCACCACCAGCGCCAGCAGCGATAGCGCCAGCGACTCCGACAGCACCGAGCGCTCCCACATGGTGACCGGCGCGGTCACCGAGAAGGCCAGCACGGCGAGCGCCGCGGGCCAGCGCAACCGGCGTCCCGTGACCGTGAACACCGACGTCGCCAGCACCGCCCAGCACACCACAGCGACGACCGCCTGCCAGAGCACGTAGCCGCCGTCGTCGCCGCCGACGAGCTTGAGCAGCGCCGGCGCACCCGCGGCCCGGGCACCCGCCCACAGCTCGAGGCTGGTCCACGGTGCCGCCGAGCTGGCGTGGAAGTCGGCGGTATCGGTCCAGATGAGCGGGTCGCGCCCCGCGAGCTGCCACACGCGGACGCCGGCTCCGGCTGCGCCTGCCAGCACCATGACCGCCGGTGCGCGCCATCCCGGCCGCACCCCGGCGCGCGGAACGGCGGCGCGCCCCGTGCCGACCGCCGAGGGCCGAGGCGTGCGGCGCTCGTCAGAACCGCCCCGTGGCTCCCCGGTCACGCTGCGAGGCTACCGCCCGGGGGGTCCGCAGGTCAGGGCAGGACGACCAGGTCGTCTCGGTGCACGACCTCGTGGGTGATGCCCTCGGGCAGCTCGTAGGTGCGCCGGCCCGACACCTCGCGCAGCCCGGCGGCGTCGAGGCGGCACAGCCCCTTCGCGAAGACCGCGCCGTCGGGGCCGGCGATCTCGACCGCGTCGTCGGCCTCGAAGCTGCCCTTCACGCCCGTGACCCCCGCCGGCAGGAGCGAGACCCCCCGATCGACGAGCGCGGCCTTGGCTCCCTGGTCGACGACGATCGTGCCCGACGACCCCACGGCGAACGCGATCCACAGCTTGCGGGCCGGGAGCCGCTTGGTGCGGGGAACCACGACGGTGCCGACACCGCTGCTGCCCGTGACGGCGTCGACCAGCACGTTGGCGCGATCAGCCTTGGCGATCACCGCCCGTACCCCCGACCAGGCGGCGATCTTGGCCGCCGCCAGCTTCGAGGCCATGCCACCGCTGCCCCGCTCGCTGCCCACGCCACCTGCCATCGCCTCGAGGGTGTGGTCGACCTCGACGATCTCCTCGATGAGCGACGCCTCGGCGTCGAACCGTGGGTCGGCGGTGAGCAGTCCCGGCTGGTCGGTGAGCAGCACGAGCAGGTCCGCGCCGATCAGGTGGGCGACGAGCGCCGCCATGCGGTCGTTGTCGCCGAAGCGGATCTCGTCGTCCGCGATCGCGTCGTTCTCGTTGACCACCGGCACGACACCGAGGCCGAGCAGGCGCGTCAGCGTCGAGCGAGCGTGGAGGTACTGCTGGCGCACCATGAAGTCGAGGGGCGCCAGCAGCACCTGCCCGCCGATGAGCCCACCCTCGGCGAGGGCGGCGTCGTACACCCGCATGAGGCGGCTCTGCCCCACCGCCGACACGGCCTGCAACGTCACGGCGTCGCGGGGGCGCGACGCGGACAGGCCCAGCGCGGGCAGGCCGGCGGCGATCGCCCCGCTGGTCACGACGACCACCCGGTGGCCGAGCTGGCGCAGCTCGGCCACCTCGGCGCAGAACTTGCGGATCGCGTCCTCGTCGATCATCCCGTCGTCGTCGGTGATCGACGACGTGCCCACCTTGGCGACCACGATCATCCGTACAGGTCCTCGTCGTCCTGGTAGTCGAAGACCAGATCGCCGATGCGGACGCTGTCACCCGGCTGGGCCCCCGCCCGGGCCAGCGCCTTGTCGATGCCCAGTCGCTTGAGCCGCCGGTGGGCCTCGTCGAGCGCGTCGCGTCGGGTCAGGTCGGACAGCGCGACGGCGCGGGTGGCCTGGCGGCCCTCGACCACCCAACCGCCGCCCTCGCGGACCACCCGGTAGCCCTCGCTCGCGGGGCGGTGCACCACGAACTGGCTGGGCTCGGGCAGCGCGGCACGCGCCGTGCGCACCGCCTCGGCGAGGCGCCCTCGCAGTGTCGCCACCCCCTCGCCGGTCACGGCGGAGATGCGCAGGTCGATGGGCAGGTCGCCGCCCCCGCCGCCCCCGCCGCCCCCGGACGCTTCGCCGTCGCGACCGGCGGTGAGGTCGGCGCGGCTGCCGACCACCACCCGTTCACGCTCGAGCAGCTCGGGCTGGTAGCTGCCCAGCTCGTCCAGCAGCACAGCCAGCTGCTCGGCGGGCGGACGCTCGGCGAACGGCGCCAGGTCGACCAGCACGCACAGCACCCGGGCGCGCTCGATGTGGCGCAGGAACTGGTGACCGAGGCCCTTCCCCTCACTCGCACCCTCGATGAGCCCGGGGATGTCTGCCACCACGTACTCGTACCCGTCGTCGAGCCGCACGACCCCGAGATGGGGCTCGAGGGTGGTGAACGGGTAGTCGGCGACCTTGGGCTTGGCCGCCGAGATGCGGCTGATCAGCGTCGACTTGCCGACGTTGGGGAAGCCGACCAGGGCGACGTCGGCCAGCAGCTTGAGCTCGAGGCGCAGCCACCGCTCCTCGCCCTGCTCGCCCTGCTCGGCGAAGGCCGGGGCCCGGCGCCGGTTGGACAGGAAGCGCGCGTTGCCCCGCCCGCCCCGGCCCCCCTCGGCGGCCAGGTAGCGGTCGCCCACGTGCACCAGGTCGGCGAGCACGGTGCCGTCGCGATCGCGCACCACGGTGCCCTGGGGCACGGGAACCATGACGTCGTCGCCGGCCTTGCCGTGCCGGCCCTTGCCCATGCCGTGGGTGCCGTCGCCGCCCCGGCGGAACGGGTGGTCCTTGAACGACAGCAGCGACGCGACGTTGTGGTCGACGACCAGCCAGACGTCGCCACCGTCTCCCCCGTCGCCGCCGTCGGGGCCGCCCTTCGCGACGTGTGCTTCCCGCCGGAACGCCACCGACCCGGCACCGCCGTCGCCCGCCTTGGCGTGAAGGTTGCACTCGTCGACGAACTGGGCCACCGCCACGGAGTATGTCGGGGCCGTGTCGGAAAGGCGAACCCGCGCCCGCCCCACCGTCCGCCGCCGGGCGACGAGAAGGTAGCGTCACCGGGTCGGCCCCTGCCGGCAAGGTCGGCGGATCGCGAGGACACCATGGACATCGACTGGGTGGACGGCACCGGCGTGGTGCGGCTCGACAGGGGCGTGAACGCGTTCGACAGCGTCTTCGTCGACGAGCTCCACGCCGCGCTCGACGTCGTCGAGGCCAACGCATCCGCCCGCGCGCTGGTCACCGTCGGCGCGAGCAAGCACTACTCGAACGGGTTCGACCTCGACTTCCTGTCGTCGCTCGACGGTCCGGGCCTGAGCGCGTTCATGGCCAGCGCGCTCCGGGCGCTCTCCCGCCTGCTGACGTTCCCCGTTCCCACGGTCGCCGCCCTGAACGGTCACGCGTTCGGCATCGGGGCGATGCTCGCGCTCGCCCACGACCGGCGGGTGATGCGAGTGGACCGGGGCTGGTTCTGCCTGCCCGAGATCGACCTCGGCATGCAGTTCCACCCGTTCATGCTGGCGCTGATCACCCATCGGGTCGCGGGCGCCGTCGCCGAGGAGGCGATCCTGTCCGGCCGCCGCTACGACGGCACGGCGGCGGTCGCTGCGGGCATCGCCCACGCCACCGCGCCGGCCGACGAGCTGGTGTCCGCTGCGGCCGCCCTGGCCGAACCGCTGTCGGACAAGGGCCGCGACATCGCGGTGGCCCTGAAGCAGGCGCTGCACGCGCCCGTGCTCACCCACCTGGACACCTGACCCACGCTCGAGGGCAGGTGCCCCCGACGAGGCCGGTCAGTCGCCGGGCAGGATGTCGACCAGCTTGCGGCCCTTGCGCTCGCCGAACTTGACCTTGCCGTCGGCCAGCGCGAACAGCGTGTCGTCGTTGCCGCGGCCGACGTTCTCGCCCGGGTGGAAGCGGGTGCCCCGCTGCCGGACGATGATGGCCCCGGCGAGCACGTCGGTGCCGTCGAACACCTTCACGCCGAGGCGCTTGGAGTGTGAATCGCGGCCGTTCTTGGTCGAGCCGGCGCCCTTGGTCTTTGACATGTCGTCGGCCTCCCTCAGCCCTTGCTGATACCGGTGATCTCGATGGTCGAGTACCGCTGCCGGTGGCCCCAGCGCTTCCGCTGGTTGCTCTTGTTCTTGTAGGTGAACCCGGTGATCTTGGGGCCCTTGGCCTCGCCCACGACCTTGGCCGTGACCTTGGCCTTGCCGAGCGCCTTGGGCCCGGCGAGCACCGTGTCGCCGTCGACGAGCAGCACCGGCTGGAGCTCGACCTTGTCGTCGTCGTCGACGCCGAGCAGCTCGACGTCGAGCTTCTGGCCGTTCTCGACCCGATACTGCTTGCCGCCGGACTTGATGACTGCGTACATGCGATCTACTGCCTCGTCAGGCGCGCCCGTGGGCGCGCGGACTGCCTCGAAGGGGACGGGTCAGGCTACCCGGTCACCCGCCGAAGCCGCCACTCCCGTCAGTCGGGCAGAAGCTCCTTGTCGACCAGCACGCCGCGACCCTCGCAGTCGGGGCAGCGGGTGGTGAACGACTCGAGCAGGCCCTCGCCGATGCGCTTGCGGGTCATCTCGCACAGGCCCAGCTCGGAGATCTCGAACACCTGGGTGCGGGTCTTGTCGCGCGAC